>CANRKZ010000024.1 GCA_947631335.1 uncultured Clostridia bacterium | reverse complement strand
TACTCCATTATATTTATGCATTGTTTCTATCATATCATCAATTAAAATTTGTAATTTTTCATCAATTACTTCTACTTTTTTTGATTTCTTTTTTAATATTTCATCTCCATCGTATCTTAAATTTCGAATTGCCATCTTTTTCTCCTTTCTTTTTCACTTTTCAAAATATATTGTTCTAAATTCTATGACATATTATATGGATTAATATCGATCATTACTTTTGTTAAATTAAAATTCCTTTCATAAATTTTCTTTAACAATTGATTTAAAATCTCATTCGTATCATTTGTCATATTTCCTTTTATAATAATTCTCCAACGATATTTATTTTGTATTTTATCAATTGGTGAAGGCATTGGTTTAAAAATCTTGTATTCTTCCTTATTTAAATTAGCTTTTAGATATTTATATGCTAGAATACTTAACTTTTTTATTTGCTCTTCCTTTAAACTATTAAAACTAACTACTATTATATCGCAAAAGGGAGGATATTTCAACTGTTCTCTAAGGGCAATTTCTGTTTCATAAAACATGTTATAATTTTGCTTTTTGGCACATTGTATACTAAAATTATCTGGATTATAACTTTGTATAACTACTTTTCCTGGTACTTTTTCCCTTCCTGCACGTCCGTGCTACTTGTGTCAAAATCTGAAATGTTTTTTCATTGGCTCTATAATCATCCATATTTAAGGAGCTATCTGCAGTAATTACTCCTACTAATGTTACATTTGGGAAATGATGTCCTTTTACTACCATTTGTGTTCCGATTAAGATGTCTATATTTTCATCTTTAAACTTTCTTAAAATTTGTTCATGTGAGTTTTTCTTTGTCACAGTATCAATATCCATTCGAATCGTTCTTGCTCCGAGGAAATTGCTTTTGAATTTCTTGTTCTAATTTTTGTGTCCCTGTCCCAAAATAACGTATTTTATCACTATGACATTCTGGACAAATTTTTACTATTTCTTCTTCATATCCACAATAATGACATTTTAATTTTCTTTCATGACTATGATAGGTTAAACTTATATCACAATTTTTACATTTTACAGTATAACCACAATTTCTACACATAATAAAGGTAGAGTAACCTCTTCTATTTAAAAACAGTATTGTCTGCCTTTTTTTCTTTAAGTTTTCTTCTATTGCTTGATATAGTTCTTCACTTAGCATAGAACGATTTCCTTTTGCCAATTCTTTTTTCAAGTCAATTACTGTTATTTCTGGTAAAGAAGATTTATTCGCTCTTTTGGTTAACTCCAATAATTCGATTTTTCCCAAAGTAGTTGCTTTATAATAAGTATTGATATCTGGAGTAGCACTTCCTAATAAAAGTGGACATTGATTTTGCTTTGCGATATATTTTGCTACTTGTTTTGCATCATACTTTGGATTTGCTTCTGATTTATAAGAGCTATCGTGTTCTTCATCGATTATAATAATTCCTATATTTTTTATAGGAGAAAATATAGCAGATCTTGCTCCAATCACTATTTTTGCCTTCCCATTTTTAATTTTATTCCATTCATCATATCTTTCCCCTATAGATAATTTACTATGTAAAACTGCTATTTTTTCTTTTCCAAATCTAGAAATAAACCTTTCTAACATTTGTGGAGTTAAAGATATTTCTGGCACTAATACAATTGCTGTTTTATTTTTTTCCATCACTTTTTGTATTAATTGCAAATATATTTCAGTTTTACCGAGATCCTGTTACCCCATATAGCAAAAAACTTTTGTATTCCTCTTGTTGTATCTGAAATTCTACTCTTTTATATGCTCTTTGTTGTTCTTCTGTTAAAATTAGATTATTTGTCTTTTCTACTTTTTTATCTTTTAGTGGATTTCTTTCTATCTTTTTTTCCACCAATTGTAAATATCCATTTTTTATTAATGTATTTACAATTGCCCTAGAGCAATCTGTATACATTTCTATTTCTGATATAGTTGCACCTTCATTATTTGTCACAAATCGAATTACTCTTTTTTGTTTTTTCGACTTTATTTTTCCAATTTCCATATCAAATTCTATCTCTTCTATATTCTTTTTTAAACACACTACAAAAATTATCTTGTCTTGAACTCTTTTTTCTTTACTTTTTGTTCCTGGAGTAAGCATAAGTTTAATACAGTCTGACACATTACAAAAATATCTCTTTGACATCCATTTAGCTAATTCTATTTGTTTATCACTTAAACTATCTTCTATTTTTGTAATTTCTTTGACTGCAAACTCAGATTTTTTCTTAATTCCCACTACAAACGCTTCTTCTAGCTTTTCTCCTTTACCAAAAGGAACTAGTACTTTACTTCCTATTAAGATAAGGCTTTCTAGTTCTTTTGGAATATAATAATCAAAGGTCTTATTTAGTTTTTTTGCTGTTCTATTTATGATTACTTCTGCTACCATTTTTTCTCCTTAGTGGTTCATTTGTACTTAAAATACAAATGAACCATAAAACTTTTTGATATTAGTATATCAAATTTTAAAATTGATTACAATAAATGATAAAAGAAAAAACTATCGAATGATAGCTTTATTTCTTTGACAATTTAATTTCATTTTCTAAAATTGTCATAATTATTTGTACTGTTTTTTCTAGATTATCGTTTTTTAATACATAATCATATAGGTTTATTCTAGACTCTTCGTATTCGAATCTACTTAATCTCAAACGTATTTCTGCCGGACTTGGTTTATCAACTCTTTTTTGTAATCTTCTTTCTAATTCTTCTTTCGATACTTTTAAAAATATAGTTATTACTTTGGTATCTGCTTTTAATAAATCCTTCAAGTGTTCTGTTCCATTCACATCGATATCTTTTACTATAATTGTTTGATTTTTTAGTTTTTCATTTAATAATTTTTTTGAAGTTCCATAATAATGATCATGATGAACATCATATTCATAAAATTCACCATTTTTTATCATTTCTTCAAATTTTTCTTTACTTACAAAATTATAAGTACCACCTTCTACATCTCCTTCTCTCATTGGCCTAGAAGTAAAAGATGGAAGCGATTCTACGTTTTTCATTCTCTTCATTAGTTCTTTTTTTATGGTATCTTTTCCTGCCCCTGCTACTCCAGATAATATTACTAACATATTTCTACCTTCCCCTCTGCTATTTCATTTGCAGCCAAAGTAACGGGAGATTCTTCTTTTACCTCCGTCTTAGCATCATTACCAGCAGCAATTTGTCTTGCTCTCCTTGCTGTTGCTATTACTAATTCATATCTATTATTGGCCTTTTTTAATAATTCTGTAACACTTGGTTTTACTATCATTTTAATTTACTCCTCACTTTTAAAATTTATTTTGTAACATCTGTTACTTGTTTACTTCCTTCTTCTTGTGATATTGTTTTATCAATTCTTCCTCCAACCGTTTCTGGTTGAATTGCAGATAATATGATATGTCCTGAATCCATAATTAATACAGCTCTTGTTCTTCTTCCATAAGTCGCATCCACTGCTGTTTTATTATCTTTTGCTTCTTGTACCATTCTTTTAATTGGCGCTGATTCTGGACTTACAATTGCTACAATCCTTTCTGCTGAAACAATATTTCCAAATCCTATGTTTACTAATTGCATAAAATCAAATCCTTTCTATTATTCTATATTTTGTACTTGTTCTCTTATGTTTTCTATTTCTGTTTTCATATCAATAACGCCATTTGTTATTTCTAAATTATTTGCTTTCGAACCAATTGTATTTGTTTCACGATTCATCTCTTGTACAATAAAATCTAATTTTTTTCCAATTGCCTCATTAGAATTTAAAAGTGTTTTAAATTGCGATATATGACTATTTAATCTTGTTACTTCTTCTTCAATTGAACATTTATCTGCATATATTACAACTTCTTGTGCTAATCTTGACGAATCAATTTGCTGATTTTTTAAAATTTCTTTTATTCTTTCTTCTAATTTTACTACATATTCTTCAATAAGTCCAGTAGAAAGTTTAGATATTTCATTTACTTTTGCTTGTATTTTATTGAGCCTTTCTAATAAGTCTTCTGCCATTTTGTTGCCTTCTATCTGTCTCATTTGTATTAAACCTTCTGTTGCCATTTTTATGGCCTCTATTACTTCTTTTTCTATTTCTTCATCATCTTGACTATTTTGTATATTTAACACATCTGGATATTTAGATATTTCTGTTACTTGAATATCCGATAATATTTTTTCCTTTTTAGCTAATTTTTTTAATTCATCAATATAAACTTTTGCTAATTCTGTATTGATTTTAATTTTTCTTCCTTCTAATGAATTGTTTTCAAAAGTGATAAATACATCAATTTTTCCTCTTTTCACTTTTTTAGCAATTTCTTTTTTTATGATTTCTTCTAAATAGCTAAGTTGTCTTGGCATTTTTATAGATAAGTCTAAATACCTATGATTTACACTTCTGATTTCGATTTGATAGTCTCTTTCCTTTTTTGATACATTTGCTCTGCCATATCCTGTCATACTTTTAATCATTTTCTTTTACCTCTTTTTTCAATTTTACTGTTGTCTCTGCTTTCGTTTTAACTGACTTTTTATTTTCTGTTTTTGCATTTATAGACGATGTTTTATTTTTTGTTGATTTCTCTACTTTCCTATTAGTAATTTTCGTTGTATTTACTTTTTTCGTTTTATCATTTTTCTTTTCTAATTTTTTTTGATGTGGTCTCTTTTCTTTTTTGGTTTCCTTTGTCTTTTTCTCTATATTTTCTTCTTTTTCTTTCTTCCTTTTCTTTGCTTCTTTTTTTATTGGTTCATCTTCTTTTATAATTTGTGATATATCACTTAATCCTCTTAAATATTCTTTCCTATCTTTGGTATAGATAACAATTGCTTTTAGCACGTAATAAATTACAATAATAAAAGAAGAGGTTATTAAATATACTTGAAAGTCATATTTAAACAATGTAATTACATGCATAATCGATAATGAATGTAATGATAATATGATTAACTCTATACTTGTAATTGCAGTTTTAATACTATCTTCTTTATAAGCTTTTTCCAAAGTTATCAAGCCAAATACTAAAAATGCACCTGAAAAGACTTGTATATCTTGAGTTAATCTTACTATATTCATTCGTGTGTAAGCAAAACTCAAAATAATAAAATAGATTATTATTGCAATAGCGCCTAATAAATTTTTAAATATTTTTTTCATCATTTCCTCCTATTTTTCTAGTTCGTACATTATAACACTTAAAACATTTAGAGCTACCGTTTCTGTTCTTAATATTCTTTTTCCCAATGTAATTGTCTTAGCTCCGATTTTTTCGCAATAAATCAACTTCTTCTGGTTCTATTCCCCCTTCTGGTCCAATTATAATTGCAATTTTAATTTCTTCGTTTTCATATTTTTCTTTTATTTTCTTTAATTCGTGTTTTATCATGGTATCTTTTTCATTTTCATAAGCTATTAATACTATATCATATTCTTTGAAGGAATTACAAATATTTTTAATATTGATAATAGAATTTATTTTTGGTATTATATTTCTTTGACATTGTTTTGCAGCTACTTCTGCTATTTTTTGCCATCTTTCTATTTTTTTTTGCTTATCTTTCTCATTTAGTTTTACCACGCATCTTTTCATTTCAATTGGTGTTATGTTAAAAACTCCTAATTCAACAGATTTTTGTATGATTAACTCCATCTTATCTGTTTTTGGCAATCCCTGCATAATTGTCACTTTTATATTTGGCTCTACATTGTTTTCTAATTCTTCTTTGATTTTGCATTCAATAAATGCTTCATTTATTTTAAGAATTTTACACCAATAATCTTTTCCATTGTATGCATTACAGATTGTTAAATTGTCTCCAGCTTTTTTTCTTAATACATTTTTAATATGATTTACATCATTTCCTGTTATTCTTATTTTTTCTTCTACTACTTGTTCTTCTTTTATAAAAAATTTTGGCATCTGATTCTCCTTTATACGAACCTTATTATATCATATTATTCTTATTTTTTCTACTAAAAAAAGAAATTATATCCGGATTTTATTCCAAATATAATTTCTTTTTCTTGTTCTAATATTTGATTAATAATTTTCTGCTTTAATTTCAAAGTATGCTTTTGGATGTGCACATACTGGGCATACATCTGGAGCTGATTTTCCAATTACAATATGTCCACAATTTCTACACTTCCAAATTCTATCTCCATCTTTACTAAAGACTAATCCATTTTCAACGTTTTCTAATAATTTTTTATATCTTTCTTCATGTTCTTTTTCTATTTTTGCAACTTCTGCAAAAAGAAATGCTATATGATCAAATCCTTCTTCTTTTGCTTCTTTTGCCATTCTATCATACATATCTGTCCATTCATAATTTTCACCTTCAGCTGCTGCTTTTAAATTTTCAGCTGTAGATAAAATTTCTCCACCTTGTAATAATTTAAACCACATTTTTGCATGTTCTTTTTCGTTATCTGCTGTCTCTTGGAATATAGCTGCTATTTGCTCATATCCTTCTTTTTTTGCTTTACTTGCAAAGTATGTATATTTATTTCTTGCTTGAGATTCTCCTGCAAAAGCCTCCATTAAATTTTTTTCTGTTTTACTTCCTTTTAGTTCCATTTAAAATTCCTCCTTATTTTTGTTTGTATACATTTAATTGTTATTATCTTTAATCAATTATTATTTTATATTATTATTATTTAATTGTCAATAATTTTTTAGTATAGATCTTTATAATTAAAAAATATCTTTCTATAGTTTGACTGTATTCTGCTACTGTGATTACAGCGGAAAAAATTACTTGTAATGAATTAATATACTTCTAAATAAAAGAATAGCAAAACTGCTACTCTTTTATTCACTTTAAATATTGTAAAAGCATACATTTTTAGTCGTTCTAATAATTGTTGTATATAAATTTTTAATATTTAGTAACTTTCCAAGTTTATATTTTTAAAATATTCATAATCTGAACACTGACTTATAATTTTACTAGCATCACTTATAACAAATTTAATAGTTTATTGTTTTTTCTTTGTTTTTACAAATCACAAGCTAAATTAAATTTATACAGTTCTTGTAGAATTTACCATCATAGTAGCTATTATAGCATTCATAGTATTTATAGTAGTTTGTGCTACCTTTACTTTTTCTGCAATTTCTGTGTCTTTTATTTCCTCTAATCTCTTATTTAATTCTTCTTTTTCATATTTGTTAAAAATATTTTTTAGAAATTTATTAGAATTCAACAAAGATGCTAATAAAATCGACTCTTCTGTTAGGTTTCGTTTTTCTAAAAATTCTGATTTTATTTCTTCGATAGTATTTTTAAATTTATTTTCATCTATATTTATTACTTCTTTATAACCAATTAATCCTTTTTTTGTCTCTAAAGCAATAAGCTCATTTTCTATCATACTCTCTTTTAACAAATTTACAATACTTTTTAAGTTTTTAGTTGAAAATCCAAAACAAATAGATCTTAGAATAATTTTTAAAGGCACTTTATCCTTTTTCATATCTTTTATAATCTCATATAATTTTTTATTATAATTGATAGTTGGCATTTTGTCACAAAGTATTACCTTGTCTTTATCATTAATTTCTAAATTTCCATCTAACATCATTTCTATTATCATAGATAAATTAGATATGGTTTTACCCTTTCTGCATATAAATTCTTTTTTTCTTTTAACATACATAAAGTATATTTTTCTGTAATATTTACATTATTCATAATTTATTTTTCCTTTCGTTTTCTTATCCTTTTGTCTATTTAGCTTTGTACATTTTTATAAGGTCTTGTATACTTAATTTTGTACCATAATTCAAAATGGCATTTGAATATATTTTTATTGCAATATGAGCAACTACAGCTATTGAAACCACTAAAATTGCTAATGATAATATGACTTCTTGCACACTCGCTACACCCATCATAACTCTAAAGGGCATTAAGAATGGTGAAGATAATGGGAAATAAGTACCAAATGTAGCCATATCTCCGGTAGGTGTCGATATTACTGATTGACCTATATAAAATCCTACTATAGTTAATAACATTACTGGTGTATTAGCTGATTGAATATCTTCTGGTTTGCTTACTGTTGAACCTGTTACAGCATACAATGTTGCAAATAGGAAATATCCTAATATAAAGAATACAAACATAAGCAATCCTACAAGTGGTGTAATTTGAGTTGAACTTAATACAATTTCTAATAGCATTGGATCTAAAAACAATTTTGCACTTACTACTGCTGTCAATACCAATATTAGCATTTGTATTAAGCCGCCTACTCCTATTCCTAGCGTTTTTCCTATTACTATTGTTTTTGGGCTTGTTGATGTAACTAATGTTTCCATTATTTTTGATGTTTTCTCTGTTGTTATTGAACTTGAAACTTGGTACGCACAGAAATATATTGCATAAAATAATAGTAGTGAAATTAGCATTATTACAAATGAATTTCCTTTTACTTCTTCAATTTGCTCTGTATTCATTTCAAATTCTGGCATTACTTCTTTTATTTTTTGTTGAGTTAATCCTAATTTTTCAATTTGAGTATTAGTATATAATTTTTGTAAAGCTTCATTTAAATTTTCTGGCATTGTAGACATTGTATCATTTACAATATATCTAAATAATACATCATTTTCTTTTCTTTCTATTATTATTCCAGCTTTTACTTCTTTATTATTTATTCTTGTTTTTATTTCATCAAATGTACTTGGAGTTATTTCTATTTTGTATTCTAGTTTTTGTTGGTCTAGTTCGTTTAGTTTTCCTTCATAAACATTTTCACTATCTGAAATTATTATTTTTTCGCCCTGCATCATTTCTCCACTGTCTCCTGAAAAGAATTTAATAATTTTTGGTCCATTAAACCCGATAATAATTAATATTACTAATATAATTGTTGTTATTATAAAAGATTTTCTTCTCATCATTTCTTTCATAGTGAATTTCGCTACTGTTATTATATCTCTCATTTTATGCACCCACCTTTTCTATAAATATGTCATTTAGAGTTGGTTTTTGTATTTCAAATTTGTTTACTTGAATTTTCTCTTTTATTACTTTGTCTAAAAGCTTGTGAGCTACTTCTTCGTTATCAATTTTAATTTTGTATTGATTATTTTTTTCTATTTCAATTTCTAGACCCAAATCTTCGATTATTTTAGTTATATCTTTGTTTACATCTATTTCAAGTCTATTTGCCTTATAAGTATCTTTTATTTCTTTTAAGTTACCTTGTAAAACTGCTTTTCCTTTATTCATAATTAAGATATTGCTACAAAATTCTTCGATAGTTGACATTTGATGTGCTGACATTATTACGTATTTTCCTCTTTTTACCAAATCAATAATAACATTTTTTATTAATTCCGTATTTATTGGATCTAACCCACTAAAAGGTTCATCTAATACTACTAATTCCGGATTATGGATTATTGCAGTCATAAATTGAATTTTTTGTTGATTACCTTTTGATAATTTCTCAGCTGTCATATTTAAATATTCTTCCACTTTTAATATTTTTGCCCAATATTCTATTGATTTTTCTGCTTGGTCTTTCTTCATTCCTTTCAATTCTGCAAAATATAATAATTGGTTCATGATTATTGTTTTTGGATATACCCCTCTTTCTTCTGGTAAATATCCAAAGTTAACATACTTTCTATCAACTTCTTTTCCTTTCCATGTAATTTCTCCTTCATCTTTTTTAATTATCCCTAACAACATTCTAATTGTAGTTGTTTTTCCAGCGCCATTAGTTCCTAGTAATCCATATACTCCAGGTTTGTCCAGTGTTAGTGAAATGTTATTTACTGCTTTTTTAGTACCGAAATTTTTTGATACATTTTTTAATACTAAACTCATATTTTCCTCCCTACATTATATTTTATTCTTTAATAATTTTATATTTTATCTTTTGTTATATTTCCTCTAGACATTTTATACCTTTTATAATTATTTCTAAAGATATGTCAAAGCTTTCTTTAATTGATGCTAGATTTCCAAAGCTATTATTATTCACAAGTAATACGAATCCTTCTAAAAAACTCCTTGTAGTTCTTATAATATGTCTTGCATTATTTTCACTAATATTATTTTTTGATATCATATCCTCCAAACTAATTATATTTATATTGTAACTAATTACATTAGTTAAGTCAATATAATAAAAGATTTTTAATAATTTGTAGTTTTATCAAACATATGTCTCACATTATTGATAAATATTGTATTTAGAATACCTAATATAACCTATTTGTACTTTAAATTATTATATATTTTCTGTGTTTTTCATTTAGACTTAGTCAGTTCAATGGTGTCATTGGAAAGTCACTTTACTCTTTTTCCAATATTTTAATCTGTTTTTAAAACATTCAAAATTGCAAAATACTTTATTGTAATAAAATCCTTCTTGATCTTTTCTGTAAATTCTTTGCACTTTTCTATTTGTGTTATAGTATTTATAAGAAGTACCTTTATGTAAAAAGTTTTTGTGGTTAAAAAAATCTTATCATATTTTGGTATTTCCTTTTTTATGTCTCACTGTGACATATCTATTGTAAATGTATAAAATGTCCATCCTTAATGAAAAACTATTATTAGATAATTTATGAATCCTTTACTATTACCCATCACTGACATTTTACAAAACTTAAAACTCTGTGAAATAATTTCTTTAATAATTTTTTATTTTTTAAAATTTGCCAAAATAGAAACTGTTTTTCCAATAAAAAAATACCATCCTTTTTTCAGAATGATATTCGTATTTATCTGTTTTATTCGTTCGAACAGATACGTCGTTGGTGCGGATGAAGGGACTCGAACCCCCACGCCGTTGGCACTGGTTCCTAAGACCAGCGCGTCTACCAGTTCCGCCACATCCGCAAATTTACTTAACAATGAATATAATAGCACATTTGAACTTTCATTGTCAAGTGCTTTTACATATTTTATAAATTAAAATATAAAATCAATCCACCTATAATAGCAATAATAAAACCTAAAATTTTTAATCCACTAGTTGCTTCATTTTGATCTCCAAATCCGAAAAAACTCTTAGTTATTATTCTTGCATCATATATTAATATTACTCCTGCTAATAACAAAAGTACAGCCATTAGTTTAATTATTATTTGAAACATTTCATCAACATCCTTTTATTTTATCCTCGTATAATATACTATTTTCGAGCAAAAAAGTCAATAACAGTTATTGCCATAAATTATTGTCATCTATGTTCTATCATATTACTTAAATATTATATTTCTATTCTTTTTACAAATTTTTCTTTTATTAATTCTTTTAATAATTCATTTTCTTTTTTTTCTAACTTTGGATCGTTAGATAATATTTTCATAGCAACGCTTTGAACCATTTTCAATATTTCAACATCTTCAAACAAGTTTGCAATTTTAAATTCAGGTAGTCCATGTTGCATGGTTCCAAAAAAATCTCCTGCGCCTCTTAGTTCTAAATCTTTTTCTGATATAATAAATCCATCATTTGTTTCACACATTACTTTCATTCTCTTTCTTACTGTATCACTTCTTCCTTCAAATTTTAAAATACAGTAAGACTGATACTCTCCTCTTCCCACTCTTCCTCTTAACTGATGTAATCCGGGCCAATCCAAATCTTTCCGCATTTTCAATCACCATAATATTACTATTTGGAACATCTACTCCTACCTCTATTACAGTTGTAGAAATTAAAATATCAATCTCTTTATTTTTAAATCTTTCCATTATTGAATCTTTTTCTTTTACTTTCATTTTTCCGTGTATATATTCTACTCTATATTCTGAAAAAACTTCTTTACTATATGTTTCATATAACGTTTCTACTGATTTTAAGTCCATCTCTTCATTCTCTTCTACTAAAGGGCATACAATATAGGCCTGTCTTCCTTGTTGTATTTGTTTTTTTATAAAATTATTTACTCGATTTGTCATATTTTTTCCAACAGCAAATGTTTCTATTTTCTTTCTGTTTGGTGGTAATTCGTCAATAATTGATATATCCAAATCCCCATATAAGATAAGAGCTAATGTACGCGGTATTGGAGTCGCTGTCATAACTAAAACATCTGGATTTTTTCCTTTTTCTGCAATTTTAGTTCGTTGTTTCACTCCAAACCTGTGTTGTTCATCTGTTACAACTAATCCTAAATTTTTAAAAATAACATTGTCTTCTATAATGGCATGTGTTCCAATTAATATATCAATTTCTCCATCTCTTAATCTTTTTAAGATATCTTCTTTTTTCTTTTTGGTAATCCCTGATATTAGTAATTCACATTTTATATTTAATTTTTCTAATATATTTTTAAAATTTTCTAGATGTTGTGCAGCAAGAATTGCAGTTGGAGCCATAATTGCTGCTTGATATCCACTTTTTACTGTTTTATAGGCTGCACACATAGCAATTACTGTTTTTCCAGAACCAACATCTCCTTGCAATAATCTATTCATTGGTTTGTCAGATTCCATGTTTTCATCTATTTCTTCTAATACTCTTAATTGTGCTTTTGTTAATTTAAATGGAAGTGTATTAATTACATCTGACATTTTTGCCTCTTTTTTAAACTGAATCCCCTTTTCTTCGTTCATATAGTTGTTTTTTAATTGTAATAATGCTAATTGAACCGATAATAATTCTTCAAATACAAAACGATTTCTTGCTATATTGAAGTCTTTAAACTCATCTGGAAAATGAATCTGCTTAGTTGCATTATTTATATTTTCTAATTGGCATTCTTTTAATAAATATTCTGGTAAAGTTTCTTTTAGGTTTCCATATACTTCCTTTATTGCTACTTCCATAATTTTCCTTAAATTATTTTGAGATAAATGATAGGTCAAAGGATAAATTGGTATAATTCTACCTGTATTTTGGTTCTTTTCCTTCATATCAAAAACAGGAGAATTAAACATTATTTTACCTGTTTTTTTACTAACTCTTCCAAAAAACTTATATTTATCTCCTACCTTAAATTTGGTTTTCAAATAATCCTGATTGAACCATGTAATAATTGCAGAATCCGTTTCGTCCCTAACCATTAACTTCTGCATAGTTTTTCCTTTTAACCTTACATTTGTCAGTCCACTGCAGACAACTGCCTCGATTAAAACTTCTTCTCCATCTTCACATTCACAAATATATTTAGGTTTACTTCTATCCTCATAAGTTCTTGGATAATAGGTAATTAAATCTTTTAATGTGAATATTCCTAATTTATTTAGTAATTTTACTCTTGCAGGCCCTACTCCTTTTACATATTTTACATCTTTATTTAAATCAATCATTTATTTCTCCTTAATTTAGAAGGTATCCTTTATTTTATTTTATATAATTTAAAATCTAATGCATCTGCACTTACTAATTTAAAATTTATTCCACTATATTCTCCTTCGACTGCTTCTTGAATCGATGTACTATGCAAATGTCCATAAAAACATTTTTTTATCTTGTATTTTTGCATAGTTTGAACAAACTCATTAATTTTATTTTCTATTAAATTAGATTTGCTAATAGGTGGATAATGCATAAATACGATAATTTCTTTTTTATCTCCATATTCTTTAATTGCATTTTGTATAGATAATTCTAGTCTTAATGTTTCTCTTTTAAAAATTCTTTTATCATCTTCATCTTCTGCTTGAACCCACCCTCTTGTTCCTACAATTAAAGAATCTTCAAATTCATAGGAGTTATTATAAATAAAATCAATGTTTTGAAATTTATTTTCTTCTAAAAACTTTCTCATTCTTGTAAGTGTTGACCACCAATAATCATGATTCCCCTTTAATAAAAGCTTTTTTCCAGGCAAAGTACTTAAATATTCAAAATCTTTATCCGTGTCTTTTAAATATGTAGCCCATGAGAAATCACCTGGTAATATTACCAAGTCTTCTTTTTCTACATTTTCTATCCAATTTTCTCTTATTTTTTCTTCATGACCCTTCCAATTGTTCCCAAATATACTCATTGGCTTATTTTCTTTAAAAGATAAATGTAAATCTCCTATTGTATATATTGACATTTCTTTCTCCTTACAATTTTAAATTTGGTATAGCATTTAAATCTAAATCATCTCGTTTTCCTAAAATAAAATTATAATATCCTGCTGAAGCAATCATTGCAGCATTATCAGTGCATAATTTTAAATCTGGCATATAAATTTTAATTCCTTCTTTTTTTAGTTCTGAAAAAGCTTTTCGAATATATGAATTTGCTGAAACTCCCCCTGCTAAAGTTAGTTTCTTAATTCCTGTTTTTTCAATTGATTTTTTTACATTTTCTATTAATGTATCTGTTACATTTTTTTCAAAACTTGCACATAAATCAGCTTTATTAATATCTGGTATCTTATGATAAATATTAATAACTGCTGTTTTAATTCCACTAAAACTAAAGTCTAGTGTTTCTTCATTAAAATGTACTTTGGGTAATTCTATATTAGCCTGTCCTTCTTTTGCTAACCTATCTACTTTTGGTCCTCCTGGATATCCAAGACCTACTACTCTTGCTACTTTATCAAAAGCTTCTCCGGATAGCATCATCACGCGTTTTTCCAAGTACTTCAAATTTTGTATAATCCTTTACATATACAATTTGTGTATTTCCACCTGACATCATAATACAAAGAAATGGTGGTTCTAGTTCTTTATATGTAATATAATTCGCAGCAATATGTCCTTCAATATGGTTGACTCCTACTAATGGTTTATTAATTGCAAAACTTAAAGCTTTGGCATAAGAAAGTCCTACTAGTAAAGCTCCTACCAAACCTGGTCCGCAAGTTGGTGTGATAGCATCAATATCATCAAAACCTATATTAGCTTCTTGCATAGCTTTTTTCGTTACTCTTGAAATAGCTTCTATATGGTTTCTAGAGGCTATTTCTGGAACAACTCCTCCATATTTTTCATGGATTGGTATTTGTGTATCAATCACATTTGATAATATTTCTCTACCATTTTTAACAATAGCTACTGATGTTTCATCACAACTTGATTCAATTCCGCATTGTTATTATATTTTTTTTCATTTTATTATCTTATATTAGTTTTCTAATACTAACAATTTCTCCTTTCCTTAATTTTCTATTCCATTTATAATTTTGTTTTTTTATACTTATAGTCTTAAAACAGGTTTTTAAATACTCCAAATAGATGAATATTCAAAACCTGTTCTTTATTATCCTATAATTAGTCTTCCTAAACTTAAAATTCCACTTGTTATTCCATTGATAGCTGGTGATATAATCATTCCTGCAATTCCTGTTATCCATAGTACTACAAATACAAGAGAAAATATTTGCTCATTATTTACAAACCATTCTTTTGCTTTATATGGCAAAAATGGCATAATTATCTTTGAACCATCTAATGGTGGTAATGGAATTAAATTAAAAACTCCCAATCCTATATTTACTGATATAGTAGCAGATATTAATAGCATAACAATTCCACCAACTGTTGAAGATAAAAAAGCAGCTCCTGCAAATCGATAAAGTCCATAATAAATTAAAGTAAATACAATAGCAAGTAAGAAATTCATAATTGGTCCTGCAGCAGATACAATTGCTTCTCCCTTTTCCATTGATATTTTTCTAGTATAATTCCTTGGATTAACATGAACTGGCTTCCCCCATCCAAACCCAGCAAATAATAGCATAAGCGAACCAATTGGATCTAAATGATCAAATGGATTTAAACTTAATCTTCCTTCATTTTTTGCTGTATTATCACCTAATTTATAGGCTACAAATCCATGAGCAAATTCATGGAAAGTAATGGCAATTAAAACACCAGGTATACTTGCTAATAATCCAAATAAAGCTCCTGGATTGCTTATATAATTAACTAATGTTGTTAAAACCATAATAGCTATCACAACATATATTACTCTTTTATCAAATGAAAAATTAAACATATTCTCTCCTTTTTTATAATTAAAAATCCTTATTTTTAACACTCTTTAAAGTTATTAGAACTCATTTTTCTAGTTTAAAGATTTTATTAAACTATTTTATATAATTGTTCAATGTATTATTTTCTGATCATTCAAAGCATTTTTTAAGCTAAAATACATCTTTTTTACAGCTACTAGCTGAAATTTTATAAATTTTCTAATTTTTCTAAAATCGTAATTCTTTATTTTTAGTACTTTTTAGAGCTTATTAAACTAGTTTAATGGTTTCATTGTTGGGAATAACAATACATCTCTAATAGATGCTGCATCCGTTAAAAGCATAACTAATCGATCGATTCCTATTCCAAGTCCACCTGTTGGAGGTAAACCAATTTCTAATGCTTGAATATAATCTTCGTCCATCATTCCTGCTTCTTCATCACCTGCTTCTTTAGCCTCTACTTGTTTTTTAAATCTCTCATATTGATCTATTGGATCATTTAATTCTGAAAATGCATTTCCATATTCTCTTCCACCAATAAACACTTCAAATCTCTCTGTCATTCTTTTATTATTAGGGCACTTCTTGGCAAGTGGTGATATTTCTACTGGATATTCATAAATAAAAGTTGGTTGAATTAATGTTTTTTCTACATATTGGTCAAAGAATAAACTAATAACATCTCCTCTTGTTTCTTTAGTTTTATCTGGTATTTCGATTCCTCTTTCTTTTGCCAATTGAACAGCTTCTTCATCTGAATCAATTTTATCAAAGTCTATTCCACATGCTCCTTTTATAGCTTCTACCATTGTCATTCTCTTCCAGCCTGGGGCTAAATCGATTTCTTGACCTTGGTATGTAATTTTTGTTTTTCCTAATACTTCTTTTGCTGTTCTAGAAAATATCTCTTCTGTTATATCCATCATATCATAAAAATCTTGATAAGCTGCATATAATTCAAGCATTGTGAATTCCGGATTGTGTCTAATATCCATTCCTTCGTTTCTAAATACTCTTCCTATTTCATATACTTTATCAAATCCACCTACAATTAATCTTTTTAAGTTTAATTCTAATGCTATTCTTAAATACATATCAATTGATAATGCGTTATGATGTGTAATAAATGGTTTTGCTGTTGCACCTCCTGATATTGTATTTAATACTGGTGTTTCTACTTCTAAATATTGTTTTTCTTCTAGAATTTGTCTGATTTTACTAATAATTTTGCTTCTTAATACAAAATTTTCTTTTACTTCTGGATTTACAATTAGATCTGTATATCTTTGTCTATATCTTAAGTCCGGATCTTTTAATCCATGGAATTTTTCTGGTAAGGGTCTTAGAGATTTAGAAAGTAAAGTTACTTCTTTTGCATGAACTGATATTTCTTCTGTTCTGGTTTTAAATACAAATCCAGTAATTCCAATAATGTCTCCGATATCCCATGTTTTAAAAGCCTTATAACTTTCTTCTCCTAAATCATTGACACTAACATAACTTTGGATTTTTTCATCACTGTCTTGAATCGTACAGAATGATGCCTTCCCCATAATTCTTTTTGCTATGATTCTTCCTGCAACTGTAACATCTTTTTCGGCAAACTTATCATACTTTGCTTTAATTTCTCCTGCCGTATTCGTTCTATTAAATTTAGTTATTTCATATGGATCTTTTCCTTCTTCTTGTAATTCTTTTAATTTATCTCTTCTTATTTGCATCAAATGGTTAATATCCAATTCCTCTGTTTTATTATTTCGATTTTTATTCTCTTGCATATCAATCTCTCCTCTTTATTTTTACTTTGTATATTATATAGTAAATTATAGAAAAAGTAAAGTTTTATCAATAAAAAACACCATAATTCAAAATCAATTTTTCAATTCATTTTAAATGATAGTGCTTTTCGAATTTTCGTATTTTGTCTGATTCTGTAAATTATAGGAATTTTAGTTCTCTAATACTGTTACTCTATAATCTAATTCCTTGTATCTTATATTTGCTTCTTTCTCATGCTTTTCAAATCTTTTATTTAGCTCCATTTGATTTTCAATTATTTGTGCTATATTGTTTTTCATAATCCTTTGGTTTTCTCTTATATCTCTTACACTTTCTATTAAACTATTCTGATTTTTGTTAAGAACTTTTTGATTCTTTTCTAATTTTTCTTGACACTTTTCTAATTTTTCTTGATTTGCTTCTAGTTTAACTTGGTTTTCATCCAAATTTGCTTGATTTTGTTCTAGTCTTGATTGTCCTTCTTCTAGCCTATTTTGACCACTCTTTAGTTCTTTTATGTCTTTTTGCATATCAATTAGAATATTATAAATCTTTTGTTCCATTATAGCAATACCTCCTTTTGTTTGATTGAAAAATTGTAGATTTTAAAACATTGAATAAAAAAATAGATTAAAAATAGTTAGACAAAATACATTTGTACATTATCATGTATTTTACCTTTTGTCAATATTCTTTATTCGATGCCAAATCTTTGTCTATCTAGTTGATAATTATGTTCAATTTCTTCATCTGTCAGAGCCCTATTATATATTCGTACAGAATATAATATTCCTTTTAGCGCTGTATCACCGAGTTCTGTGATCTCTTCCTATCCACACATTCGTCCAATCATAATTATAATCTTTAATAATAGTATTCGAAATATCTAATTCACTATTTGCATTTCGATACAAGTTCAATTCTCCTAGATTCTTTTTCACAACCCATGTTAAATTTTGCTTATTTTTAATTGTAAGTATTTCTGTATTAGTAGTTTTATTTATTTTTCCTGCGTCGAAATATATTCTAACTTTATTTGATAATTCACTTGAAGATGATTTTTCATAATTAATACAATTACTCGTACTATTATTTCCAATAATTATATCTCTAGCTTTGCTTTCGTCAAATTCTATCGTTATTTCTATAGTATTATCTTGTTTAAATAAATTAACTAATTTACTTCCAATATAAACTCCATCATCTCTTCCATCTAACTTCAAGCCATTCTCTTCCCATTTGCTCAAATCATTATTATCAATATTTTTTAACTCTCCATCATTTCCATTTCCACTCAAATCTTCCCAAGAAGTTGAATTTGGATTATTACCACTTCTTGTATTTTCTATTCCATCATATCTTAGTATTAATCCCTTGCTTATATAATTATTACTTACTATTACTATATCATCTTCTGATTCCACGGTTCCATTTACTATTTTTATATGATAAATACCCTCTTGATTCACAATAAAACTTAAATCTTCGCTTGTATTCCAATAATCTTGTTCTTCTAATTGATAATTGACTTGCCATTTGCCTATATAACCACTATATTGAATATTAGATATCGTTATTTTCCACTTATTGTCACCAATACTTTCTACACTTGTATCAAAAGTTGGTAAAGCTGTTCCTTTATTTTTATCTTCGTACTCTACATTATATAATCCATTTGGTAACTGATCTAATGTATAATAAGTATTGTTTCCATCTTGAAATCCTTCACAACTTATTACACTTCTTTTTTCTATATTTACAAAGAATTCTCCTTCTATGCTTTCTATATTTAAGTCCTTTATTATATTTTTGTCAAAATATCGATATCCGATTTTGATCTATAATTCCTGATGCACTTTCTGTAAATACCTTACTTGCTTGTTCTTGAATTATAGATAAATCTTTTCCTATGTCTAATATGGTATTATCTCCATCTTTATATTTTTGGTACAATTCGTTTACTTGTATTTGCATAATTTTCATTTCAGTTGTAAATGTAGTTAGTCTTGAAGATTTAATCACTTGAATACCACTATATGTTCCAATAGATGCTAATATTAGTAATACTATAACAGTTATAATTAAAGTAACCAATGTTATACCTTTCTCATTATTATTTATGTTTTTCATTTGTTTTCTTCCTCCCAATTATCTCAAACTTATTATAATTTTAATCTCTATCATTTTGCTATTATTATACCCAAATCCATTTACTTTGTAAAGCAATTATTTATTAATATTTTTCTATTTTTGAAATTTATCATATGGGTTTAAAAAATCTAAAAATTATTATATTTTTTTAATTTGCTTTAAATTTAGAATAATGTTATAATATATTTAACATCTAAGGAGGTAAATTCCATGACAAAAGAATTTTTTGGGGGTACCATCAAAATTGATACCTCATCAATGACAATTGAAGAACTCATAGAAAATCGGAATGAATATCAAAAAATAGCTGATGTTTTATCCCATGAAATTACTATGAGAAAAATTTGTGAACATAAGCACAAAAAATAACTACTTCTTCTTTGTCTTCACCCTATAAATTATAGGGTGTTTTAATTTTAAAACCTACTAAAAAATGATTTTTTACTCACTTTAGCATGTCAAACCACAAAGCGAGACAAAAATAACACTATCTTAAAATATTTAAAATAGTATTATCTTTAATCAAATTGGCTCCGTTGTTGAGGTCATCTACAACTTTTACCTCTTATGGTGACTGATACAAGTATCAATCTAACTACTAATACTTTAACATGTTTTTTATGAACTTTCAAGTATTTTTACAAACTTTTGTTTATGTTTCTATTGACTTTTATTCAAATTCTTTATATGATTTTAAAAGAAAATAAGGAAAAGCAGAGTGTGATATCATCTCAATTCTTAAAAAAGAAAGTGAGGTGATGCATATGTTAGAAGAGGCATTAATGCAATTGTTGATTTTGTCATTAATTACAAATGTAGCTCTTGCTATCATCTCTTTTGTTTTAATTATA
>CANRKZ010000023.1 GCA_947631335.1 uncultured Clostridia bacterium | reverse complement strand
AAAATAGAAAACCTCTTTTTTTAGCAACAACATTTGCATTTATCTTTTTTTCCTTTTTTCTTATTACAAAACAATAGTATGATAGCTAATATCAACATTAGTCCTAATACAACTGCTAATACAATAACTGCTGCTAATGCTCCTAATATTGAAGCAGATATTGCTGCTCCAATTAGTAATCCAATAACAAGAGTAAATGCTGCTAATAATATAATTGCTACAATTCCTAAGCAATTTATTTTTCTTGAACATTTTTTTTCTGTATTGTCATAGCAATAAATGGTTTCTTGTGGCTCCATAGTAAAGTCACCTCCAATATAGTATTGAGATTAATACTATATTATATCATATGTCGATTTTTGTATTTTTGTGACCCTCGTTTTTTTTATTTTAAGATTTATTAGCAAATAGAAAAAACTTTAATTATGATTTAACCTTTTTTCTATTTTAGTTATTGCTTTTAATGCCTTCTGTCTTTCTAGTATAACAACATGCCCACATCCTTGGCATTTCAACTTAAAGTCAACACCAATTCTTATAATTTCCCATAACTTACTACCACAAGGATGTTGTTTCTTTGTTCTTACAATATCTCCTATTTCATATTTCATTAAATATGATTCCTTTCTGATTTTGCCTTTTCAAATCTTTTTTTGATTGAATCTTTTCCCAATACTTGCATAATTTCGTACATATCTGGTGTATTTGTTTTAGAAGTTAAGGCAACTCTTAAGACCGTACTTACATCACCAACATGTGCTTTATATTTTCCTGGGTTTTCTTTAAATTCTTTAACTTCTTTAGCATACCCCATTTCTTCTGCAAGATATTTTATCTTGTTAAACCAAGTTTGTTTATCATCTTTTTCATCATAATATTTTTCCATATATAGACTTAGGATTTTATTAATATCTTCTTTTTTATTAATTACTTGATAAGGATATTCTTGTTCTTTTTCTAAAAAATGTTCATCATACATATATTCTATGTTTTCTTTTACTTCTGACCATTTTGCAATATCTTTTCTTGGTTTTTTATTTTCTCTTTCAATACCAAATATTTTTAAAGAAAGCTCTTTATTTTGTAACATCTTTTCTAATTCTTTATCATACTTTTTAGCCCAATTGAATGCTTCTTCATATACTTCTTTAGCAGTAAATTTAGAAATAACCGTTTTACCAACATCTAATAATTTTACCATATCAAATAATGCTCCACTAACGCCCATTTTATTTAGATGTAATTCAAATTCTGTAATGTCTCTATCTGCATTTGCTCTTCTCCAATTTTCAAATGTTGAATTCGCTATATTTAATAGGTACTCTTCTACTGCTTTTTCCGAAATTCCTTCTTTTTCATAATAATTTACAGCTGCCTCTGGATCTTTTCTTTTACTTAGTTTTCTCTTGTTTCCATTATCATTTTTCATGATTGGTGCAATATGAGCATATTTAGGAGCTTTAAATCCCAACTCATAAAATAGTTGTAAATGTAAAGGTACAGAAGAAAGCCATTCATCACCGCGAATTACATGTGTTGTTCCCATTAGATGATCATCTACAATATGAGCAAAATGATATGTAGGAAGTCCATCTGCTTTAATAATAACAATATCTTGATCGTTTTCTGGAAATTCTACATTTCCTTTAATAACATCTTTATGTTTTATCTTTTTGTCTTCTCTCCCTGGTGATTTGAATCGAATTATATATTGTTCACCATTTTTTATTTTTTCTGCCATTTGTTCTACAGTATAATTTCTACATTTTGCCCATATTCCATAATATCCTGGTCTTATTTTCGCTTCTTCTTGTTTTTTTCTTATGCTGCCTAATTCTTCTGTTGTACAAAAACAAGGATATGCTTTTCCTTGCTCAATTAAATATTTTGCATAAGCTTGATAAATTTCTTTTCTCTGAGATTGTTTATATGGTCCATATTTTCCCTTCTCTTCTATATCGGAAATCATTCCTTCGTCTGGCTCTAAACCAAAATGTTTTAAAGAGGTAAGAATTTCACTTGTTCCATTTTTAATCTCTCTTTTTTGATCTGTATCTTCAATTCTCACAAAAAATACGCCTTCCGTTTGCCTTGCCATTTTTTTTGCTATTAGTGCTTGATACAATCCTCCTATATGCATAACTCCTGTTGGACTAGGAGCATATCTTGTTACAATTGCCCCCTCTTTTAAATCTCTTCTTGGATATTTTTCCTCATAATATGAAATTTCTTTTGCTTTTGGAAATATTAAATTTGCTAAATCTTTATAATCCATTATTATACTCCTTTTTATTATTCTTTAGTCTTTTTATACCTCTTAAACCTCCATAATAATTGGTATTATCATAGGGTTTCTTTTTGTTTTTGCAAAAATATAATCTCTTAATTTTTCTCTCGTTGTAGATTTTATAGTAGACCAATCACGAATTCCATTTTCTTCGCATCTTTTTATTTCATATCTAACAACTGATTTTACTTCATCCATTAAATTTTCAGATTCTCTTACATATACAAATCCTCTTGAAATAACGTCTGGACCTGCTACTACCTCTCCTGTAGAAGAACTCATTGTTAATACGATTACAATAAGGCCATCTTGGGATAAATGTTGTCTATCTCTTAGTACAATACTTCCTACATCACCAACTCCTAAGCCATCTACTAAAACTCTTCCATTTGGTACTGTAGTTATAAATTCTGCTCCGTCATCATTTATTTCTAGTACTCTACCATTTGATAACATAATAATATTTTCTTTATCTATTCCCATACTTTGTGCCGTTTCACTATGAGCAATTAACTGTCTATATTCTCCATGTACTGGTATAAAATATTTAGGCTTTGCTAGTGCTAAAATTAATTTTTGTTCTTCTTGACAGGCATGACCAGATACATGAATATCCTCTAATGAACTATATATCACTTCCGCACCAATTTGCATTAAATCATCAATAACTTTTGATACAAATTTTTCATTTCCCGGTATTGGAGTAGCAGAGATAATAACTAAATCATTTGGTGTAATTTTTACCTTTCTATGATCTCCTGCTGCCATTCTTGTTAATGCAGACATTGGTTCTCCCTGACTCCCTGTTGTTATAATCACTAACTGTTCATCTGTATAGTTATTAATCATATCAATATCAATAAATATGTTTTCAGGGCACTCAATATATCCTAATTCTCTTGCTGTTTCTATCATATTTATCATACTTCTACCACAAACAGCAATTTTTCTATTATATTTGATAGCAGAATTAACAATTTGTTGCACTCTATGAACATTAGATGCAAAAGTTGCTACCACAATTCTTTTGGTACAATGTAAAAATAGTTTATCAAAAACCTCTCCTACTGAGCTCTCAGACATAGTAAATCCTTTTCTTTCTGCATTTGTACTGTCTGACATTAATGCTAATATACCTTGATTTCCTAATTCTGCAATTCTTCCAAAATCCATTATCTTTCCATCAATTGGAGTATAATCCACTTTAAAATCTCCTGTATGCAACACGGTTCCTGCCGGTGTTGTTATAGCTAACATAACAGAATCTGGTATACTATGTGAACTTCTTATAAATTCTATATTAAAATTTTTACCAAGCTTAATTGTTTGTCCCTGGATAACTTCTATTAATTTTGTACTTCTTACTAATTTATGTTCTTCTAATTTATTTCGAATTAAACCTGCCGCTAATCTAGTAGCATAAATTGGAATATTTATTTTCTTTAATAAATAAGGAACTGCTCCAATATGATCTTCATGTCCATGTGTAATTACTAATCCTTTTATTTTCTCTACATTTTTTTCTAGATATGTGATATCTGGTATTACTAAATCAACCCCTAACATATCATCATCTGGAAAAGAGAGTCCACAGTCTACTACAATAATTTCATTTTCATATTCAAATACTGTAATATTTTTTCCAATTTCATGTAATCCACCTAGTGGAATGATTTTTAATTTTGATTTTTTAAACAACATATTTTCATTTGCCTTTTCTTTTTTCTTATTTACTTTTTTATTAGTATTTCTTCTTTGATAAGGTTTTCTTGTTGTTTTACTTTCTTTTACTTGTGTTCCCTTTTTATTACTATTCATTGTTTTCGTTCTACTTTTTCTTACAGAAACTTCTTTCTCCTCTTTCTTATTTACTTTTTTTATATTTTCTTCTATCATACATTCTCCTTTCTTTTTATGCAATTACTAAAAAAATTAGTTTAATCCTTTAAACTAATTTTGACCTAATTTACTATTTTTAATTCATACGTATAAAATTAATAGAGTTTATAAATATGTGGCCTTTTTTTATCTCTTAACCTAACATATATCTCCATTTTTTAATAAATTCCGATCAATACTATTTACACTGCATTTTATTATACTATATTCTTACTAAAAAGTCAAATGATAAAAAAAGTTAGCAAATCAGCTAACTTTTTCTTTTTATGAATTTTCTCCTCTTCCTTCTGGAAGTGCATCTGGAGCATCAATTACAATTCTAATTCTTGTAATCGCTTTAATAGCTCTTACAAATTTACTATTTTTAAATCTTTTCCATAAACTTGGTTTTACCTCAAATGTTGTTTCTTGTATGTATTGTTGTTCTTCGTTAATTACTTGAGGTTCTTGTTCTTCAATTGTTTCAACTACTGGTGTTGGTATTGATTTTAGAGCATCTGCTATTTCAATTCCTATATAACTTAAAGCTTTTGATCTATCTTCAATTCTTTCCATATCAATTTCTATATGTAAATTTGATTCTAAATTATTTACTCTAGCATTTAATAATTTCATAGCATCTTGATAATTTTGTGATTTTGTACTTTTTGCTTTTCCAACAATTGTTAGGGTCTCCGTAATATCGTCCCCAAAACTATCTCCTACTTTTTTTATTTGATCCTTCCAATCTTTTTCCTTAGCTACCACTACATCAATCAATTCTTTTAATTCACCTGCTAAAACTATATTTTGTTCTCTTTGTCGAATTAATCTTTCTATTTTTTTCGTATTTTCTTCAAATTGATTTGTCGCAAATTCAACTAACCCATAAGCTGCTTTATAAACGCTTTCAGGAAAATTCTTCTTTTTTGGATATTCGATTAAATAAGTTTTAATTGATTCTACTAAATCCTTAAAATAAGTATCATCTTCTAATTGAACAATTTGTTTTTTACTTTTAGGATTAATCAATTTTTGAACTTTATCTATATTGGATAATATTTTTTCTTCTGTGATAACCATTCTCACATTTACTATGCCAGATTTAGACATTGTAAATTACCTCCTTTATCTTACGCATATTTGATTTTGTTGTTTCTTTTATAATTATACATTATCTAACAAAAAACTACAAGATGATATTTGTTTTTTTATATTACTTTTTCATTACAAAAATATTACATTTATATTACAGTGGATAAAATGTAAGGAAAAGTCCATTTCAGACTCTTCCCCTTTTATTATTTTACAACCGTTTTTATTTCCTCAAATCTTTTAATCTTTTGTGTTGTTGTTTTAATTAACTCTTCATCTGTAACACTAATTTCCCTAATGTATTTATATGTTGGCATAGTTTTATTTACTTTTTTTACTTCTTGCCAAATTAATTGTTTTAATTCTTCTTCATCATTTGTCCCGTAAATATCTTGTATTAAGTCTTTATCGTAAACTATTTTACTGCATATTTTATAATCACCATCATCTTCTGGCTTTCCATATACAAAACTTTCCTTCACTCCTTCTATCTTATTAATTAGAGTCTCAAGTTCTTCTGGATAAATATTTTTTCCATTCTTTAAAACAATAACAAATTTCTTTCTACCAGAAATAAAAATATAGCCATCTTTATCAATTTTCGCTAAATCTCCTGTATGCATCCATCCATCTTCTAATGTTTCTTTTGTTGCTTCTTCATTGTTATAATACCCCAACATAATCGACGGACCTTTGGCTAGTAATTCTCCAATTCCTTCCTCATTTGGATTATCTATCTTAACTTCGATATTAGGAAGAGCCTTTCCAATTGAACCTAATCTTCTATATTTATCATCCTCTGTTGCAATTACTGGTGAACTTTCTGTTAAACCATATCCTTGATACATTGTAAAACCAAGCTCATTAAATCCTTTTTCTGCTTCTGGATCTAGAGCTGCTCCTCCTGCTACAAATAGCCTTGCTTTTCCCCCTAAATTATCGTGTATTTCTCTAAATATTATTTTTCGAATGTCAATGCCAAATTTTAATAAAAATTGACTTATTTTAATTCCCTTTTTTACAGTTTCTAACTTACCTTTTTTCTCAATTCCTTTCATTACTTTTTTATACATTGTTTCAAATAGAATTGGTACAGATATCATAGCTGTTATTTGATATTCTTTTATATTATCAGCGATATGTCTAATTCCTTCACAAAAAGCAATAGAACCCCCCTTTGAAATAGGATATAAAAAACCAACCGTACACTCAAAAGTATGATGTAATGGCAAAAAAGACAAAAATCTATCATTTTCATCAACTTTAATTGTAGCTGCAATGTCCATTAAGTTTGCACATATATTTTTATGGGATAACATAACAGCTTTAGACATTGCAGTTGTTCCTGAAGTAAATAACATAATTCCCATTCCTTCGCTATCAATTTTAGCATCTAGGAATTCTGTATTTCCTTCTTCTATTAATTTTTTCCCTTTTTGGATTAATTCCTTTTGTGCGTATATTTCATTTTCTCCTTTTTCTAAGTCCATTGAAATAAAATATTTTATATTTGTATTTTTTTCTTCTTTCATTCGGTTCATAACACTATCATATTTGTTAGAATAGATAATGGCTTCTACTTCTGATCGAATTATCAAGCTTTCAATTTCATTTTCTGGAAGAGATTTATCTAATGGAACCACTATCCCTACTCCAGTTACCGTCGCTAAATAAGCAACTCCCCATTCATATCGGTTATCTGATATAACAGCAACTCTTTTATCTTTTAGACCAAGATTAATAAGTGCTGTTCCTAAAGCATTAATATCTTCTCTAAATTCTTTATGTGTAATTGTTCGAAATTTTCCTTCTTCTTCTGTTTTGTATAGATAAGCTGGTCTGTCCCCAAAAATCTCTCCTGTTTTTTTTAACATATCTTTCAAATCTGTAAATTTCATATATTTATGATTTGGTTTTCTCATAACTCTTTCCCCTTTTTATTTTATTTTTAATCCTTCTACTACTGTACTTTCAAATTCTTTATATAATTTCATGACATCTACTTCTTCGCATCTTACCTTATACACCAAACTAGAAGCTATTAATCCGTAAATTTCAGAAGCAATTATTTGTGGATTACCTTTTTTTATTTCTCCTTTTTCAATTCCCTCTTTTACAATTTCTTCTATTTGACTAATATAAGAAAGAATATGTTTTTGACACATTTGATTTCTATTTTCATTTCCCCAAAATTGACTTAAAAGTATTGTAATAATATCTTCATATTTTACTACAATTTTTATTTGAATTAAAATAATTGCCTTTATTTTATCAATATAATTAGAAAATTTAGATGTTTTTATATCTACACTATTTTGTAAAAGTTTTATACCTTCTTCTACTAAAAAATTAAAAATTTCTTCTTTACTTGAAAAATGATAATATAAAGTTCCTTTCGCTACTCCTACCGTTGCCGTTATTTCTTCTATGCTTGTTGCATCATATCCTTTTTCTGCAAATAATTTCATTGAAGTTTCGAATATCTTTCTTTTTGTTTTATTCATATTTTTATAACCTTTCGATTTCTAATAATTTAATTTTATTATATCTATTTTTATTATACATTGCAATAGTTTTATGTCATTTTGAACGGTTGGTTCAATTTTTTTTGATTTGTTATTTTGACTTTATATAATATTTTTTGTTTTTTTATGATATTTTTACCATAATTTCTTTACTTTTTTTAAGAACTAATATAAAATAACTTTAAACTGGATATACTAAGAAAAAAATAGTGGAGGAAACAAATGAAAAATCAAAATGAATTAAATTACAAAAATTTAAAAATGACTTGTAATCCTAATATTTTTAATTTTGATACAACAGAAGAATTAGAATCTATAGAAGAAGGAATTGGACAAGATCGTGGTATTAAAGCTTTAGAATTTGGCTTACAAGTTAATGTAAAAGGCTATAACTTATATTTAGAAGGTCCCAGCGGAGTTGGAAAAACTATGTACACTAAAAATTATTTAAATAAAATTGCTCTTAAGAAAAAAACACCTTCTGACTGGTGTTATATTTACAATTTTGAAAATCCAAATGAACCTATTGCTGTCGAATTACCAGCTGGGCAAGGAAAAGAATTTAAAAATGCTATGGACGGCTTTATTAAGGAAATTCGAAAAGATATTCAGAAAACCTTTAATAATGATGATTTTGAAAAAGAAAAAGCCCTTATTAAGCAAGAATTTGAAACAAAGCGTTCCGCTCTATTAGAAAAATTAAATAAAGATGCTTCTAAGTATAATTTTGAGGTAAAAGCTGCTCAAAATGGTATCTATATGATGCCAATTGTTAATGGCAAAGCTATTGAAGAAGAAGAATTCGAAAAATTAGAAGATGAAGTAAAACAACAATATGAAGAAAAATCCGTTTTAGTTCAAGAACAAATTATGAATGTGATTAGCCAGATAAAAGAAATTGAACGTCAATCCGATAAAAAAATTTCCGAATGGCAATCTAATGTTGCTTTATTAACAATAAATGTTCATATTAATTATTTAAAATCTTTATATAAGCGAAATAAAAAAATTAATACCTTTCTAAATCATGTAAAAGAAGATGTATTAAAAAATATTCCTACTTTTTTAGAGGCTCCTAACAAACAAAACGAACCCAATCAGCAAGCACCTAATCTAAGAAAAGTGGATCCTTGTCTCAACTATCGTGTAAATCTGTTTGTAGATAATTCAACTCGAGAAGGCGCTCCTGTCATTATGGATTCTAATTATTCTTACCAAAATATTTTTGGTACATTAGAATATGAAAATTACTATGGAGCCTTAAAAACAGATCATACCATGCTCAAACCCGGTCTTATGCAGCAAGCAAATGGTGGTTATATTATTTTTCAAGCCAAGGATTTATTGGCCAATAGTGTGTGCTATGAAGCTTTAAAAAAGGCTCTTAGAATTAAGGAATTAGGAATCGAAAATGCCGCTGAACAGCGTTCTTCTATGACTTTAATTTCTTTAAAGCCTCAACCAATTCCTCTTAATCTAAAAGTTATTCTAATTGGTAATAGCACAATTTATCAAACATTATTATCGATGGATTCGGATTTTAGAAAACTATTTAAAATTAAAGTTGAATTTGAAGAATCTGCCGAAATAACAAATAAAAATTTAAATAAATTAGCTCAAATTATACATGGTTTTTGCACTCATGAGGGATTACCTCATTTAGATAAAGAAGCTATGGCTCGATTAGTAGAATACGGCTCTAGATTAGCAGGAAGTCACAGTAAGGTTTCAACCAGATTTGATGATTTAATTCAAGTAGTTGGTGAAGCTGCTACCTGGGCTAAAATTTCTAAATCAAAGATCGTTACTTCTAAATTTATTGATAAAGCCTTATTAGAAAGAATTCAAAGAGTAAAAAAATATGATGAAAAATATTTAGAAATGATTAAACAAAATTCTCTTTTAATTAATACTTCTGGATATGAAATTGGTGAATTAAATGGTCTTACTGTAATGACAATCGGAGATTATACATTTGGAAAACCTGCTAAAATTACAGTTAATACTTATACTGGTAAAAATGGAATTGTAAATATAGAGCGTGAAGTTGAAATTTCCGGTCCATCTCATTCAAAAGGTGTATTAATTCTAACTGGTTATTTAGGAGAAATGTTCGCACAAGATATTCCACTATGTTTAACGGCTAGTATCTGTTTTGAACAATTATATAATGGCGTAGATGGAGACAGTGCTTCCAGCACAGAATTATATGGATTGCTTTCTAGCTTATCTGGTATTCCCATTAATCAAGCAATTGCTGTTACTGGTTCTGTTAATCAAAAAGGACAAATTCAGCCAATTGGTGGTGTAAATGAGAAAATTGAAGGTTACTTTCAAGTATGTAAATTTCGCGGTTTAGATGGTTCTCATGGTGTAATGATACCAGTTCAGAATATTGATAACTTACAATTATCGGATGAAGTAATACAAGCAGTTAAAGATAAAAAATTCCATATTTATTCTATATCTACAATAGAAGAAGGAATTGAAGTTTTAACAGGAGTTCCTGCTGGTAAAAAAGATAAAGATGGACACTTTCCTGCTGGTACTGTAAATTACCTTGTTCATGAAAAATTAAAAAAATATGCAAAAGTAAGTTCTAAAAATTTTTAAAATAATAAAAAGTCAATGTGACTTTTTATTATTTTAAAATATGTTTTCTAAATCAAGTGCATATTTATCTTCAATATGTCTTAAAAGAAACACACTTTTATCTAATTCACTAATTGCTTCTGGATATTGCTCCATTTCCATAAAACTATCCAAACCAATTAAATTAGTTTCCACTTTTTCTAATTCATCATGTTCAATAAAATAAGCTAATTTATCATGTCTTGTTTCCCATTCTTCTTGTAATTGTTTTATATTTTCTTTTATTTGTTCTGTATTTTTTTCTCCTATCTTTAAAATTTCTTGTTTTAAATCATCTAATTGATTTGATAATTCCGTTACTGACTCTTTTGTATAATTTTGCATGCTATAATTTCCAATTATAATTGCTATTACAATTACGATACAAATAATAGTCTCTTTTCCCATTTTAGGCCCCCTTTTCCTTCTTTTGACAAAATATTTGCCCTTTTCCATCTAATGTAACAATAAGAGCTTCTTCTGGTTTGATATTAAATTTCTCTACTTGCTTTTTTAGCCATTGGTAATTCTTTCCAATTGCCTCTAGATTTTTATCCATTATTTTACCATCTACTACTAAATCATAAGGAATCCCTTCATATTCCGGCATAATATTAAAATCTTCTGGTATAGTATTTCTTTTTTCTGGTTTTTGTATTACAGTTACTTGTCCACTTGTTTCTAAAATAGCATATTCAACATCTCCCAAGTTCACAACATTATTTCCTCTTAATCTTTCTTCTAACTCATTAATCGTAAATCTTTCTTTTTTTAATTGTTTTTCATTTATTTTTCCACGATAAATTAAAATACTTGGTTTTCCGCATATAATTCCTCTCGCCTTTAGACTTTTTATATTGACGACTGAAATGATTAAATGCATGACTAAAAGTCCTAATATTGGAACAATTCCATTAAAAATCGGAACTCCTGTTTCTGTCATTGGAATCGATGCTAAATCTGCTATCATAATGGAAATAGCTAATTCAAAGGGCTGTAATTGACCAATTTCTCTCTTTCCCATTAATCTCATTACAATTAACACAATAACATATAAAATAATTGCTCTAAAAAATGTAATTAACACAATTTTACACCTACTTTTTTATTTTTTCTTTTTTATTTTTAACAATATTTTACTATTCTATACTAGTTTTTTTCGTATAAATATATTTTTTCTGTTAATAATAATGTTATAACCTTTTAAACATTTCAAACGAATTAAAAAAACTAAGGAGGTTAGACTTATGTCAGACGTTCAAGAAAATCAAACAAAAAGTGGAACTTCTACTGTATGGCAAATAATTGGAAGATTAATAGCATCAGCAGTAGTATTAGCTATTACCGCATTTTTTACACCTGGATTTACAATTAACAATATTTGGACTTTAGCAATAGCCGCTATCGTTCTAACAGTGATTGATTATTTAGTTATCAAATTTACTGGTTTGCATGCTAGTCCATTTGGTAAAGGATTTGTTGGATTTGCATTAGCTGCTATTATTTTATATGTAACACAATTTTTTGTAGCTGGTTATTCTATTTCATGGATAGCAGCTATTATAGGGGCTTTAATCTATGGTGTTGTTGATTACTTTATACCTGGAAATCAACAAATGTAGTAAAAGTTAAATTTCGAGAGAAATTAGATAAATAACTTATTTAATTTCTCTCAATTTTTATATACAATAAGAGCTAGGTTGTCACATAACCTAGCTCTCTCTTATTGCCACTTTCTTAAATCTTTTTTACTATCTCATTTTGCTTTTTATAAATACTTTTTTCTGGAACAAAACCTCTTACTGATGATAAAGGATAAATATTAGTATTCTTACCAATTACTGTGCCTGGATTTAGTATACTTCCACATCCTACTTCCACTTCATCTCCTATCATTGCTCCAAATTTTTTTAATCCTGTTTCTATTTTTTCTTTTCCATTTTTGACAATAACTAACTTTTTATCTGATTTCACATTAGAAGTAATAGATCCGGCTCCCATATGTGCTTTATATCCTAAAATAGAATCTCCCACGTAATTATAATGTGGTACTTGTACTTTATTAAATAGAATAACATTTTTTAGTTCTGTAGAATTTCCTACAACTGCTCCTTCTCCTATTATTACTTTTCCTCGAATAAAAGCACAATGTCTTATTTCCGCATTTTCTCCTATAATTGCTGGTCCTTGGATAGAAGCTGTTGAGGCAACTTTTGCAGTTCTTGCAATCCATACATCTTCTCCTAGTTTGTTATATTTTTCTTGATCTAGCATCTTTCCCAATTCTAAAATGAAACCTTCAATTTTTCGTAAAGCTTCCCATGGATATGTAACATTTTCTAATAATTTTTTTGCTATAGTCTCATCTAAATTATATAAATTGTAAACTTTACATTCTTCCATTTTTTATCTCCTTTTTATTGTCCTTTTACTTTTTCCCAATATTTTTCATATAGTTCTTTTGCAGTCTTTGGGCTATCTACACCTTCTCTATTTTTTACAGGTGCAAATTCCTCTTCCCTTTTAACTCTTAATAATGCCATTTCATCAAAAAATTCAAATGCATCAAAAATAAAAGATTCAAATTTATAAGAATTAGGTTCTTTTGGTATTACTTCTTTCCTATTTTTATCAAGATAAGAATTTTTTTTGAAAGCACTATGATACACTAATGTTTCTTTACTAATTTTTTCTATAGCATCAATAGTATATAAGTGGCACATAATATTAGATTCCCCATATTTTAATTCTCCATTTTCGTCTATTTCTTCCGCCATTTTCTCAGATAGCTCTGCATATTCAATAATTTTAGGATGCCCATTCATTTTACAAAATACCCCTACTTTTTCATGAGGATTTGCTTTTACAACTGATTTTGACGCGATTTGTACTCCTTTTTTTACTGCCATTCCAATTAATGTTACATCTGCCATTTTTAGTAAAACATTATCTACTCCACCAATAAATACCCACTTAATTCCTTTTTCTTTCATATCGGCCAAACATCCACTTGCTCTTAATGAAGAATATGTTCCTCCATTTCCATCAGAAGCTTCTTTTATTTTTAAATCTTTATTAATTAATACTTTACCTTCCTTATCTACTAAAGGCAATCCACTTTGCATAAATATTGTCACATAATTCTTATCATATCCAAAATAATTATTCTTCTCCAAAAATTGTACTGTTTCTTTGTTATTTTCTTTACTTGTCATGATGTACCAAGGAATTGTTGTATTGTACTTTTTATTTGCTTCTTTCAAATTATCAATTAAAATTTCAAATAAATATTTTCCTTTTCCATAAACATCTAATTTAAAAGTTCCTTTTGGACCAGTATGCCCTAATCTTGTACCTTGACCTCCAGCCATAGTAACAACTGCATACTCACCATTTTGAATAATTTCTTGGCCTAAACTGTCTAATTCTTCTTTTTGTTCTTTTACTATTTTTTCTTTATCTATATAAGATATAGATTCTATTTTATTTTCTTTTATTTCAGTTTCTTTTTTTGTATTATCATATAACTCCATAATTTGGTGAAAATCAATTTGATTAATTTGGTCTATTAATTCTTGTTTTTTTGTTCCTTCTAGCTCATTTAATAAATCTATAATATGATTTTGATTATAGTCTTTTAACAAGTTTATTACCTCTTGTATTTTATCCATTTCCTATTTCATCCCTTTCCTGTATCAACCTAGTGTATTATATGACATTTTTTATAATATTGCTATTTTACCATATCTTTTTTTCTTTATCAAGTTTTTTAGTTCAAACTTGTCATATTCCAAAACTTTTCTCCATATATATTAACTAAAGTAATTTAGTACAAACATTTTCTTAGAATTGAAGGAGGTATATAGATGGAAAATACAAGATTGTATCAAGACATCGCAAAAAGAACAGATGGTGATATCTATGTAGGAGTTGTTGGACCTGTACGAACTGGAAAATCTACTTTTATAAAAAAATTTATGGATTTACTTGTTATTCCTAATATTGATAATGCCTATAAAAAAGAAAGAGCTAAAGATGAATTGCCACAAAGTGCTGGTGGTAAAACCATTATGACCACAGAGCCAAAATTTGTTCCGAATGAAGCAATTGAAATCACTTTAGATAATCATTTGAAATTTAAAACCAGACTTGTAGATTGTGTAGGATATTTAGTCGATAATGCAATTGGTTATTTAGAAGATGATATGCCAAGAATGGTAAAGACTCCTTGGTCTTCTGAAGAAATTCCTTTTGAAACAGCAGCTGAAATTGGAACCAAAAAAGTAATTGAAGAACACTCTACTATTGGAATTTTAGTTACAACAGATGGAAGTATTACAGACATTCCAAGAGAAGATTACATTCAAGCAGAAGAAAGAGTAGTTTCTGAATTAAAAGCCTTAAATAAACCCTTTATTATTCTTTTAAATTCAGCAGATCCAAATTCTAACTATACTCAAGAATTGTCTCAAACATTAAGTGAAAAATATGAAACTCCTGTTATCGCCACTAATTGTGAATCGTTAACAATTGACGACATTAACAATATGTTTTCTAAAGTTTTATATGAATTTCCAGTCGAACAAATTCGAATAAAATTTCCTAGATGGATTGATGGTTTAGAATTTACTCATCCTTTAAAAGCTGAACTTTATAAAGAAATCGAAAATGCTTTTGAAAAAGCTAATGTATTAAAAGATGTTTCCGCTTGTGCTAATTCTATTAAACAAACTGAAATTATTGCTAATACTTCTATTTCAGATATTGAGCTTGGTTCTGGTAATGTTAATATAGAAATCACTTTAAAGGAAGAACTTTTTTATAATATCCTTACTGAAATTACTGGAGTTAATGTTACAAATGAGGGAGATTTATTCAGTATCATATCAGAGCTTTCTATTACCAAAAAGAAGTATGACAAAATTTCTTTTGCATTAGATGAAGTTGATAGAAAAGGATATGGAATCGTAACTCCTTCTATGGATGAACTTATTTTAGAAGAACCTGAAATGGTAAAACAAGGTTCTAGATTCGGAGTTAAGTTAAAAGCAACAGCTCCTTCTATTCACTTAATAAAAACAAATGTAGAAACAGAAGTCTCTCCTATTGTAGGATCTGAAAAACAATCAGAAGAACTCGTTAATTATTTGCTTTCTGAATTTGAAAGTGATCCTAAAAAAATTTGGGAATCTAATATATTTGGAAAAAGCTTGCATGAACTTGTAAACGAAGGATTACAAACTAAGCTTTCTAAAATGCCCGAAGATGCTCAAATTAAGTTACAAGAAACTTTAGAAAGAATTGTAAATGAAGGTAGTGGTGGATTAATCTGTATTATTTTATAAAAATATTAAATTGATTCGTAAAAAATGGATTGGTGAGTCTAAAAATTAGTTTGAGATTCATCTATCCATTTTTTATTTGTTATGAATTTTTTTCTTATATTTATTTTTTAATAATCTTGATTATGAATCACTGGGTATTCAAAGACTTTTCCATTTGGTGTAAATTGTCCAATTGGTGTATGATCTTGATTAAATGTATTAGATCCCTTTAAGAAATATTTATATTTTGATTCTGCACTTACTCTTCCATATCCTAACATAACAGGATCATCCCAAGTAGCATCTATAGCATACCAAATCCCATTTACTTGAACATAATTCCAAGCATGTGTTTCTGTTTGTCCTTGTAAATTCGTTCCTTTTCCCATTACCAAAACACATGGTATTTCCATCTCATCCATCATACATTTAAAAGCTCTTGCATATCCTTCGCACACTACTACTTTGTTTATGAAAGCCCCATAAATATTATAAATATTTTCTTTTGCTAAAGTAGTATCATACTCTAAATTGTCTACTAAATAATCGTGTACCATTTTTATATCATTATATACATTTCCTGTTTGATTAGAAAGAATCTTATTTTTTACTTTATTAATTTCGTTAATAGCTTGATCTATCTGTTCTTTTGAAGAAAATCCATCAACAAAATAATTTTCTTGATCTCCATTATTAATATAAACATAATAAGATTTCTCTTCTTTTGTTGTTGTAGTTTCTATATTTAAATACATTTTATCAGGACTTAAATAAAATACCTCTGGATTATCATAATTATATGCTTCAAATGCTGATTGATAGTATCTTCCTAATTGTTCCTGTCCATTTTCCTTTTCTAACAAATTAGAAAAAATATCTCCAAAATCTATTTTATAATTACCTGTTTTTAAATTTTCTTGATTCGCTTCAAGTGCCTTATAAATTGTTTTTGCTTCATTCTCTAATTGATTGTAAAAATATTTATCTACAGTTACACTGCTATAATCAATTTTCTTAGCGATTCCTTCATCTTTTATCTGTTCTAATGAATTTTCTATTATTTTTGGAGTTTCTATATTCCTATCAATAGTATTAGAATTATCTGAAAGGACAGTTTGAAACGCTTCTGGTTCTGCTGTTGTTTCTATTTGTTTCAATTCTTGCCAAAAAATCACCCCAAATATACCAAGTATACTTATTATTAAAATAATAATTATATCCATAATTATAGTTGTAAATTTGCTTTTCATGACCTTCTCCTTTATTTCTCTTTTTATTATAGCATTTTTTTATTTTGAAAACTAGTATATTTTTAGTTTTTTTACGAAATACTATAAAAAAACAAATTTGGAGAAAATTATGAGTTTAAAAAATTTATTTAATCAAATTTTCGGATATACACAGAAATCCGAATATCAATTTAGTCTTTCTGAAACTAGTCAAGTGCAACCAGAAACACAAGACACACAAAAAGAAAGTACTAAAGAAAAAATTAAAATTTTTCCGAGCCTAAAAGTTAATATTGAATATATGAGAACCAAATATAATCTATTAATTAATAGTGATATTATCTTACGAGAATTTACTATGAATGCTAGAGGGAAACAATATAACGCATTTCTAATCTATATCGACGGTATGGTTGATTCACAAGTTATGGATGACTTTATCTTAAAACCTTTGATGTCACGTAATAAAAACAATTTATATGATGGTACTCAAAACAAAGTTGTTTCAGAAGCAGTTACTAACAATATTACTGTTAGAAAAGTTAAAAAATTCGATTTACCAAATTATCTTATGGGATGTTTGCTTCCCCAAAATGATGTAAAAGAAATTACTGATTTTGAAGAAGCAGCAAATGGTATTAACCAAGGAAATTGTATCTTATTTGTTGATACATTAACAAAAGCTTTTGATATTGAAGTAAAAGGATTCAAACAAAGAAGTATAGATACTCCTAATAATGAAATCGTAATAAAGGGTCCTCATGAGGCCTTTGTTGAAAACATTAGAACTAATACTTCTCTAATTAGAAGAATTGTAAATAATGAAAAGCTAATTATTGAAAATATAGAGGTAGGAAAAATTACTAGAACTAAATGTGCTATTTGTTACATGCAAGATATTACAAATTCTGACTTAGTAAATGAAGTAAAATATAGGCTAAACAATTTAGAAATTGATTCTTTGCTTTCAGCCGGAGAATTAGAACAGTTGATATCCGATTCTAATGTTTTAGGTATTCCAGAAATGATGTCAACCGAAAGACCTGATAAAGTATGTAAATATCTTTTGAAAGGAAGAGTCGTTGTAATTGTAAACGGTACTCCTTACGGAATTATTATGCCTTCTATTTTAATTGATTTTTTATCTTCCCCAGAAGATACAAATTTAAGACCTAGTTTTGCTAATTTTTTAAGAGGGCTCAGATTTTTAGCTGCTTTTATTACACTGTTATTGCCAGGATTATATGTAGCAATTACTAGTTTTCATCAAGAAATACTCCCTACCAGCTTGCTGTTTTCTATTCTTGCCTCTAGAGAAAATGTACCATTTCCTATTATTGTTGAAATTCTTTTAATGGAAATTTCTTTTGAATTAATACGTGAAGCTGGTTTAAGAGTCCCTTCTCCAATTGGTCCTACTATCCGGAATTGTTGGTGCTTTAGTTTTAGGTCAAGCTGCTGTAAGTGCGGGAATCGTTAGTCCAATCTTAATCATTATCGTTGCTATTACTGGTATTGCTTCTTTTGCTATTCCTGACTTTACCTTTGGTTTTCATTTAAGGTATTTCCGATTTGCCTTTGTATTACTCGGATTTATTGCAGGTTTCTTAGGAATTTCTCTTGGCTTATTTATCTACTTATCCATTCTATGTAGTTTACACTCTTTTGGTGTTCCTTTTACCGTTCCTTTTGCACCTGCAAGTAACGCAAAAGGAAATGGATATTTACTACCTCCTATTTGGAAAAGAGAATATCGTGCTCCATATATGGCAACAAAAAGGCAAAAAGATCAAGATAAAATTGCTATGAAATGGAAATATCATTCTAAGTCAAATCAAAATAAATAAAAAGGAGAATTTGTTATGTCAAAATCAAAAATTGGTACTGTAGAAGCTATTATGTTATTTCTTACAATTATAGTTGTGCATACCATCCTTTCTCTTCCTAAAAACATTTTAACTTCTATGAAATCAGCTAGTCTTTTGAATTTAATCTATGTCAGCATTATTGCCATTATCATAGCTTATATTATATTTCGATTGTTTAAGAAATTTCCAGGTTTAGATATTATTGACATTTCTGAAATACTTGGTGGTAAAATTTTTAAAAATATCGTAGGTATTATTTTTATAACTTATTTTCTTCTCACTTCAAGCTTACTGCTCCGTAATTTTTCTGAAAGCATAAAAATAGTATATTATCCTATGACAAATATTATCTTTATCTTAGCATTTTTTGTTATTGCTGTGTGTATGGCTAATCGATTAGATTTTAGTGCTACTTTAAAATCTAATCTGATTATAGTACCTATTGTTTTAGTATCAATTGTTTTCTTATTTTTTGCAAATGCAAAACAATTTACACCAGAGCGAATGTTTCCTATTTTAGGAGAAGGTGTTTTTAATACTTTTGTTATAGGACTTAGTAATATTGCGTCTTTTGCTGGTATCGCTTTTCTTTACTTTTTACCACCCCTACTAAAAGAACCTGAAAAACTGAAAAAAATCACATTAATATCTGTAGGAATTACTGCTTTATATTTAATATTAAGTGTTTCTACCTTATTATTTATGTTTTCTTTTTTTATAACAACAAATGAAATCAGTCCCTTATATAATGCGGCCCGATATATAGAATTTGGTACTTTCTTTCAAAGATTAGAATCTGTTTTTTTATTAATATGGATGTTGGCTTTTGCTTGTTATTTAAGTATTGTTAGTAAATTTTCTATGAATATTTTTAAAAAACTTACTAATCTTGAAACGAATACACCTCTTATCGATATCTTTGGCCTACTTATTATAGGACTTTCCCTATTTCCCAAAGACTATGCTGTATCACAAACTTTTGAAACCAAAATTTACCCTTCTTTAGTTATTGGCATTGTTTTTATATTTGGAATCGGTATACTCATTTTAGCTAATTTACGAAAAAGAAAGGAATTAAAACATGAATAAATTCATCCGAAATAGTTTTATATTTATATTAATTATCATATTTATTATTGCTTTTTCTAGTTCTTACTCTTCTCTTAGTCTTGACAATTTAGCTTATGTTTTAGCAATTGGAATTGATTCTGCTGATAACAATGCATTAGAAGTTAGTTTCCAGTTTTCAACTCCTATTTCACCAGAATCAGGAGCTAGTGAAAAACCAACTCCTATTATTAACACGGTAACAGCTTCTTCTTTAAGTACTGCCATTAATCTTGTTAATAGTTATCTAGGAAAGCAAATAAATATGTCTCATTGTAAAATAATTATATTTTCAGAAGAATTAGCAGAGCAAGGAATTTCAGACCAAATTTATACTCTAATTAATGATACACAAGTAAGACCTTCTGCTAATATTGTAGTTAGTAAATGTGATGCTAAATATTATTTAGAACAAACCAAACCTGAACTAGAAAATCTTATTTCAAAATATTATGAAACTTTTACAAATTCTAGCAGGTATACTGGTTATATTCCAGATGCTACCATAGGAAAGTTTTTTAACAGCCTAATTTGTACAACTTGTGAGCCTTGTGCTATATTGGGCGGCATGAATGAAACTTCTTCTAATAATACAGAACAAGTCGATTCACAAAAAGATTATACAATTACAGCTAATAATTCTCCAATTAGGGGAGAAAATGGTGCTGAAAATATTGGAATTGCAGTATTCAAAGGTGACAAAATAGTTGGTGAACTTAATGCACTAGAAACAATCTCGTTTTTGAATATCAAAAATGATTTAGATCGTTTTTTAATCTCCATTCCTAATCCTGAAAGTACTAATAATTATTTAGATATCTATTTAACACCAGCTCATACTACAGATGTAAAAGTAGATACTTCAAACCAAACACCTTATGTAAAAGTAAAATGTGAATTTGTAGGTAGAATTTATTCTATGTCTAAAGATTCTAAATATTTATCTCCCGAAGTTTTAGATTCTATTTCTAATTCTTGTAATAGCTATCTAGAATCTGTATTTTCTGATTACTTATATAAAACTTCAAAAGAATTTAATTCTGATATAAACAATATTGGAAAACATGTTTTAAAAAATTTTTTTACAACCAAACAGTATGAAGATTATGATTGGTCTGAAAATTATAAAAATGCATTTTTTGATGTAGAAGTAAATACTTCTATTAAATCAGGAATGCTATTAACAGAAACTTAAAAAAGGAGAATTTTATGACAAGTATCATTTATAATTTAATTTTTTTATTGCTTACTATTTTTATCCTTTTAAAAGCAATTGGATATGCTATCTATGAAATAAAAGAACTAAAAAATAAAATTGGAGGAATTAGCGTTATTTCTTTCTCTATTTTAGTTACGATGTTTGTTAATATTATGATGTGGATAAGATAGTATCCTTTAATATAAAAAAACACATAAAAATGGATTAAGAAGTTCTTTTATTTTCTTTGAGAACTCCCTAATCTATTTTTAATGTATCTCTTATCTTTCTAT
>CANRKZ010000022.1 GCA_947631335.1 uncultured Clostridia bacterium | reverse complement strand
TTGAAAAAAGATTAAAAATAAATCCAAAGAAAATTCTATTTATTGATGATACCATTGTTAATATTGAGGAAGCTAGAAAAAGAAAATGGAATGTTTGTAATGCTTTTGGATATGAGTTGGATAAAATCAAAGAGAATGTTGAAAAGTTTCTAAAAGAGTAAATTTGCATATAAGAAAAAAGAATAATATTAAGGAGAAGCATAATGAATACTATAAATGGAAATAAAAAATTTATAATGCAGTAGATTATGGATTGAGTACAAAAAGTAAAGATAATTCAAAAATACTTCAATCATTAATAGATTTAGTATATAAAAATGGAGGCGGTATAATATTTATACCTATTGGAATTTATATTTTTGATTCTGAAAAAAGTTCATGGAATATGAATAAAGATGTTACAGCGATTTTAGAGATGAAATCAAAAGTTTCATTGCTTGGTGAATCAATAACAGATACTGTTCTAAAAGTTATTGGAAAAACCCAAAAAGGCTCTGCTTTATTTTGTCATAATTTTAAATTTTCAAATGAAATATTACATTCAGCAAATGCCCAAAATTTCACAGTTGATATGTCTGAAGCGAGTTTATCACAATATACACATAGAGGAAAAGCTTTTTATTATTCAGGAGTTAGAGATTGTGTTTTTAGAGATTTACGCCTTATTTCAACTCCTTCAACAGCATTAGGAATAGATATGTTAAATAATGTTGTTATGGATTCTATTTATGTTTTTGAAGGAGGTAAATCTTGGGCTTATGGTGATAATGGAGGAGCTGGAATTGGAATTGGAACAGGTATGTGGGAAGATGAAAATTATATTATTAGAAATTGTATCTGTGAATCGTGCGGACATTTTGGAATATTTTTAGAAGATCAAGGGATTTTTCATAATCAAATAAACTATCCTAAAGGTCAGATAATTACCAATAATATAATTAGAAATACTAAAAACTATGCTATAGGTATTCGAGGAGGAGATACAATTTTAATTTCAGCAAATTGTATATACAATAATACTGGAGGATTATATGTAGATTATGGTGCTAGAAATGTTGTATTTAATGGTAATCTTATAAAAGACTCAAAAGACGTAGCTTTTTGTTTTGGAAATGAAGATGAAATTATAAATAAAAATTCTAATAGATGTGAAAATATAGTTATAAATTGTAATACATTTATTAAAAATAAAATAAATTTTCTTAAGGATTCAGAACCTATTAGTTATATAGAACAAAATAATATATTTATTGATTAATTTAATATTTTAGTTAAGATAAATATGTAGTTGGAGCTTCCAACGGGAATTGAACCCGTGACCTCAGCCTTACCAAGGCTGCACTCTACCTACTGAGCTATGGAAGCATATCATGTTTAAGGCATCAATAAAAATTATACAACAAGAAATCATAAAAGTAAAGATTTTCTATTGACTTTTTTTGAAAAAAAGAGTAAACTATTAACATAAGTAAAAACGAGTAAGAGAAAAAGTAAAGTAAAGGTTACTTATAGAGAAAATTGGTCATAGGCTGAAAACCAATTTAAGAAAACGTACTTGAAAGACTAACTCTTCTTAAGTTTCTAGTGAATAAGCTAGACGTCTAAGATACGTTATCATCTTTTAATAAAGTTAAAAATAGGATGGAACCGTGTAATAAGACACTCCTATGGATTTATAAAAATCCATTGAGTGTTTTTTGATTTTCTAAAAAAAGAAGGAGGAGTTAAAATGATAGAAATCACATTAAAAGATGGAAATAAAATGGAGGTAGAGAAGGGTACTTCTATTTTAGAAATTGCTAAAAAAATTAGTGAGGGTTTAGCAAGAAATGCAACTTGTGGAGAAATTGATGGAGAAATTAAAGATTTACGTTATCAAGTAAATGAAGATTGCGAACTAATAATTCATACATTCAGTGATGAAGATTTGGAGGGAAAAAAAGCATACTGGCACACGACATCACATATTATGGCACAAGCTGTAAAAAGATTATTTCCAAATGCCAAATTTGCAATAGGACCATCAATTGAAAATGGTTTTTATTATGATTTTGATGTAGAAAACCCATTTACAGATGAAGATAAGGCTAAAATAGAAGAAGAAATGAAAAAAATAATTAAAGAAGATATAAAAATTGAAAGGTTTTCATTACCAAAAAATGAAGCTTTGAAGTTAATGCAAGATCAACCTTATAAACAAGAATTAATTAAAGAACTACCAGAAGGAGAAGAAATTAGCTTTTATCAACAAGGAGATTTTACAGATCTTTGTGCAGGACCACATTTACAAAGTACAGGAAAAGTAAAATCGATAAAAATATTATCATCTTCAGGAGCATACTGGAGAGGTAACGAAAAAAATAAAATGCTTCAAAGAATTTATGGTATTTCATTTCCAAAAGCAAGTATGTTAGAAGAATATTTAGACTTCTTAGAAGATGCGAAACAAAGAGATCACAGAAAAATAGGAAAAGAATTAGATTTATTTTGCTTCTCAGACTATGTTGGTGGAGGATTACCACTTTATACCCCAAAAGGAACAATAGTAAAAGAAGAATTACAAAAAGAAGTAGAAAGAATTTGTAGAAAATATGGATTTCAAAAAGTTAGTTGTCCATCATTAGCTAATATAACTCTTTTTCAAACTTCAGGACATGCACAAAAATTTGATGATGAATTATTTAGGGTATCTTCTAAAAAAGGACATGATTTTGTCTTAAAACCTGTTCAATGTCCACACCATACTCAATTATTTGCATCCAAACAAAGAAGCTATAAAGATTTACCAATTCGATATATGGAATCAGACAAACAATATCGAGCAGAACTTCAAGGGTCAGTAGGAGGATTATCAAGGGTTTATGCGATAACAGTTGAAGATGGACATTCATTCTGCCGTGTTGATCAAGTGAAAGATGAAGTTATTAATATGTGTAAAATTATAAAAGACTTTTACACAAAAATGGGATTATGGAATGATCATTGGGTATCATTATCTGTTAGAGATTATGAGCATCCAGAAAAATATATTGGTAGTGAAGAAGATTGGAATATTTGTGAACAAATGTTACAGGAAGTATCAGATGAATTACAACTAGAAGCAAAAAGATGCGAAGGAGAAGCCGCATTATATGGACCAAAATTAGATTTTATGTTTAAAGATGCCATGAAAAGAGAAGTTCAAATACCTACAGTACAACTTGATTTTTCTACACCAAAAAGATTTGGGTTATTTTACATTGATAAAAATGGAGAGAAACAAACACCGGTTATGGTTCATAGAGCAATACTAGGTTCTTATGAAAGATTTTTAGCACTTATGTTAGAAAATACGAAAGGTGCTCTTCCTATTTGGTTATCACCTGTACAAGTAAAAATATTACCGATAAGTGATAAACAATTAGACTATTGTAAAGAAATAAAAGAAGAGATAGAGGAAGCAGGAATAAGAGTAGAATTAGATGACAGAAATGAAAAAGTAGGATATAAAATACGTGAAGCACAAATTCAAAAAGTACCTTACATGTTAGTAATAGGTGATAAAGAAAAAGAAGCAGGAGAAATAACAGTAAGATCAAGGATAAGTGGAGATCTTGGAAATATGGATTTAGAAGATTTTATTGAAAAAATTCAAAACCAAATCAAAAATAGACAATAAGGCATAAATATTAAGAAGGGAATGATAAATAAAATGAAATTAGGAATTGTTGGACTTCCAAATGTAGGAAAAAGTACAATGTTCAATAGTATAACAAAGGCAGGTGCAGAATGTGCGAATTATCCATTTTGCACAATCGAACCAAATGTGGGAGTGGTGCCAGTACCAGATGAGAGATTAAACAAATTATCTGAAATGTATAAACCACAAAAAACAACACATGCTATTGTTGAATTTGTTGATATCGCAGGTCTTGTAAAAGGAGCCAGTAAAGGAGAGGGATTAGGAAATAAGTTTTTGTCTCATATTCGCGAAACAGATGCTATTGTTGAAGTAGTAAGATGTTTTAAAGATGGAAATGTAGTTCACGTAGATGGTAGTGTTGATCCAATAAGGGATATTGAGACAATTAATTTAGAATTGATTTTTGCAGATATTGAAACTATAAATAAAAGATTAGATAAAGCAAGAAAAAATTTAAAAGCAAACAAAAAATATCAACTAGAAATTGATTTGTTAGAAAAAATAAAAGAAAATTTAGAAAATGGAATTTCAGCCAGGACTATGGATTTTAATGAGGAAGAACAAGTTTTAGTAAAAGATATGTTTCTTCTTACCACAAAACCAATTTTATATATTGCTAATATTTCAGAAGAACAAATTGAAAAAATAGAAACAGATGAAATGGTTTTAAAAGTAAAAGAATATGCTACAAAAGAAAAAGCGGAAGTAATTCCTTTATGTGTTAAGATAGAAGAAGAATTATCAGGACTAGAAGAAAAGGATAAAAATGAAATGTTAGAGGCATTAGGATTAGACGAGTCAGGACTTGATAAAGTAATTAAAAAAAGTTATGATTTATTAGGATTAATGTCATTTTTAACAGCAGGAGAGCCAGAAGTAAGAGCATGGACAATCAAAAAAGGAACAAAAGCACCACAAGCTGCGGGAAAAATTCATTCTGATATTGAAAGAGGATTTATCAAAGCAGAAATCGTTTCTTATGAGGATTTAATAAGAGAAGGATCTATGATTGCAGCGAAAGAAAAAGGATTAGTTCGTTCTGAAGGAAAAGAATATATTATGCAAGATGGTGATATTGTCCTATTTAAATTTAATGTTTAAGAGTAATGTAATCAAAATGTAATAAAAAAAGAAGAAAAAAGTATTGACTTATCTATTTTTTAAGTATAAAATATTAATTGAAATAACAAAAGAAATGTATTCTTTTATATATTTTTATATATTTTGCTTGAATTATCCTATAAAAAGTGGTATAATAAAAAGTAATTGTATAAATAATAATAAAAAATATGAAAGTAGAGGAGAAATTAATATGAGAAAATTAAATTTAATTACAGTAGTTTTAGTTTTATTAATTAGTGTAATGGTAATGTTATTTACAACTACAGTTAATGCGGCAAATGAAAATAATGGATTTACTGATATAACAAGTGAGTTAACTCCAACTAACAATACTCCAACAAATAATACTCCAACAAATAATACTCAAAATAACAACACACCAACTAATAATACACCAAAAAATAACACAAATAATTCAAGTGTATATAATAATACAAATTTACCACATACAGGTATAGAAGAATCAGTTCCTGTTGCTATGTTAGTAGTTGTATTTGGAATATCAGCATTATATGCTTATAAGAAAATTAGAGAATATAAAAATATTTAAATAAAGATAAAAAAAGGTCCTTGAGGATCTTTTTTTATTGTCTTGCTTTTATAATGATTCGATTTTGATTGGTATTATTACAAGTAACTAGTGTTAATTCTTTCGAGGATGGATTATAATTAAAAATAGGAGATAGATCTGATTCATTTACTTCATAGCAATTAAAAACGGAATAAATATATTTATTTTCTAAATTATCGTAAATATAAATTTTATCTTCTCTTTTTAATAACGAAAGATTACTAAAAAACATAGAATTGTTATAATTATGTCCAGCAATACAAATATTGCCATTTACATCAGGAGATTTACCAAAAAATTTACAAGGAGATGTTTTTAGTAATTCTTCATTCAAATGAGAAAATATAGGATAATATATATTTATTTTAGGAATTTCAAGAACTCCAAAAAGTTCATTTTCTGGTTTGTTTTCACTGTTTTTCATATCTTCTTGGGAATAATTATGATATAATTTGTAAATATTATAATTACCAATTATCTTTTTGGATAATTTTTCTTTTTTTTGAAGTGAAAGAAAATAATAGAAAATAAAAATAAGTAAAATAGCTATTATCATAATAGAAATTACAAATTGAAATTTAAAAAGGATTTTATTTGATTTTTTCTTCTCTTTTTTCTTTGTACTTAATATCTGATTCATATTTCACTCCACTTTATTTTTTATTAGTGTATGTAAAAAAAAAGATATTATAATGAAAAAACTTGTCAGAAAATCAACAATAAAATCTTCTTATTGTTTTTTATTAAATATTAGAAGAAACTTCAAATCTAATTTCAAAACATTTGAAATCAAATAACTCATCTTCTTCTAAACAATCTAAATAAATATCAAGTTCATCTAAATTTCTACAAGCAGCAATTATAATAGGATTTAGATTATATTTAAACATTAATTCGAAAGCTAAATCAAAAGCACTAAAAATAGAACCTTTTTCTTTATGTAAAACTAAATTAAATGCTTCTCTAAATCTAGCAATTGAAAATTTTTCAAATTTTTTTAAAGGTAAAATATATAAAGACTGAATTACTTCTATAATTGAATTATATTTTCCATCGGAATTTTCATAAATTTTTTTAACATCTTCATATTTGTAAGGCAAATAAGCTTTTTGATCCTTTTCAGAAATGATTAAAATGTTACTATCCATTTTATATCCTCCGTATTTTTTAAGTTATTTACATTATACCTTTAAAAAAAAGTCATGTAAATAAAAAAGATATAAAAAAATATTACATTTATATTACATCTTGAACAAATCTTGCAAAGCAAAATTTCGTATGATATAGTAAAATAGAAAACGTTACATTAGAAAAGGAGAAGTTAGTGTACAAGACTACAGATTTTAATAAATCAAGTAAAATTATGTATATATCTCAGAAAATAATTTCCACACTTATTTATCTAATTATCATTCCTATTATAGTATTTAATTTAACGTTAATGGTAAAATCTTATATAAATCCTACAGAAATTCCAGATTTTTTAGGACTTAAGAGTTTTGTCATTGTTTCTGAGAGTATGGAACCTACTATTATGACAGGAGATGCCATTTTTGTAAAAAAAGTAAATAAAGAAGAGTTAAAGGAAAAAGATATTATTTCTTTTCATGATAAGGAAGATATTAATACACATAGAATCATTGAGATAACAAAGGATAATGGAATTACTAAATATACAACAAAAGGTGATAATAATAAAAATCAAGATAGAGAAAAGATCACCTATGATAAAGTGGAAGGTGTATACCAATTTAAAATAAAAGGTTTTGGAAAAATAATTGAAATATTAAAAAATAAAAAAACCTTAGTGGTATTACTAGTCTTATTGGTCTTTATTTCTGCTTACCAAGTAAAGACCAATAAGAAAAGACTGAAACGAAAAGAAAAAAGATATGAATATAATATAAATTGTAATAGAAAACTAAATTAATAAAACCTCCTAAAACGAATATATTTAAGAATATAACAGAAAAGGAGGTTTTATTATGTTAAAAATGATTGATTTACCATATCCATTGACTGCGTTAGAGCCATATTATTCTACTAAAACATTAGATTTACATTATCATATTCTTTATAAAGGCTATATAGATAGTACCAATAAGATCGAAGAAAGCTTGGAGAAGGCAAGAAATGAGGGAAATTTCGAAAATATAAAATGTCTTGAAAAAAATTTAAGTTTCTTTGGCTCCGGAGCAATTTTACATGAATTATTTTTTGCTAATATGGGACCTGTAATTCCAACAGAGCCAAGTATAAATTTAATGGAACAAATGATAAAAAATTTTGGAAGCTATGAAAAATTTAAAAAGCAATTTACAGAAGCAAGTAAGGCTATTGAAGCATCCGGTTGGTGTTTACTTGTTTGGGTTCCCAAGTGGAAGAAATTAGAAATTTTACAATGTGAAAAACATCAAAATTTAACTTTATGGGGATGCAAACCGCTTCTAGTATTAGACATGTGGGAACATTCTTATTATTTACAATATAATACCAGAAGACCTGCATACATAGATGCTTTTTGGAATATTGTCAATTGGAATGAAGTAAATAAAAGATTTAATAATTTATAAAGCAAAATTGAACTTAAATGGATTGTTTTTTTCTGACACATATGATAAAATATTCGGTAATTAGCAAAGATAAAGGAGAAAAAGTATGTTAGAAAGTATTGAAGTATTATGTCATGCATCAATTAAATTTACGAAAGAAAAAACTATCTATTTTGATCCTTTCAAAATTGCAAAGGAATACCATGATGCAGATATTATTTTTGTAACGCATTCACATTACGATCATTTTTCAGAAAAAGATATTTTAAAAGTAAAAAGGCAAAATACTAAAATTGTAATTACACAGGATTTATATGAAAGAACAAAAAAGTTAGGATTTCAAGAAAAAAATATTATAAAAGTAATTCCGAATGAAACTTATCAGATAGATTCTATTTTAGTTAAAACTATTCCAGCCTATAATACAAATAAACAATTTCACCCAAAAGAAAATAATTGGGTGGGATATTTAATAAAATTTGATGATGTTATTTATTACGTAGCAGGGGATACGGATCTAACTGAAGAAAATAAAAAAATTAAATGCGATGTTGCTTTTGTTCCGATTGGAGGTACTTATACTATGACACAAGAAGAAGCGGTAAAATTAGTCAATCGAATAAAACCTAAAATAGCAATTCCAATTCATTATGGAGAAATTGTAGGAACAAAACAAGACGCAAAAAAATTTAAAGAAATGTTAAATTCTGAAATTGAATGTAAAATATTGATAAAATAGGAGTTAAAATTATAAATGAAACAAGAATTAAAAGAATTGAAAAGAAAAATTGAAATTTACAAACCATATAATGAACAAGAAGAAAAAGATAAAATTGTTATGATAAATTATATTGACCATTTTGATAATATTTTAACAAGAGAAAACGAATTTGCACATTTTACGGCATCATCATGGGTAGTAAATAAACAAAGAACAAAAGTGTTAATGATATATCACAATATATATAATTCATGGACATGGACAGGTGGTCATGCGGATGGAGAGTCTAATTTATTAGAAACAGCAGTTAGAGAATTAAAAGAAGAAACAGGAGTTAAAAACGTTAAAGTTTTAAGTTCGGAGATATTTTCACTAGAAAACATATGTGTTAATGGACATATAAAAAGAGGAAAATATATTTCTTCTCATATTCATTTAAATTTAACTTATTTATTACAAGTAGATGAAGAAGAATCATTAAAAATAAAAGATGATGAAAATAGTGGCGTAAGATGGATTTCCATAGAAGACATAAATAAGTTTTGCACAGAAATCTGGATGGTAGAGAAAATTTATCCAAAGCTAAATCAAAAATTAAATAACTATTAAAATATAAATGATAAAACAAAGTATAACTGGTTTAAAAATGGAGTGAAAAATATCTATTTTAAAGCCAGTTATTTTGCGTAATTCTAAATAACTAACTAAAAAATTAAATATTTCACTTACATACATAGCTATAATAAATCCATTGATACCTAAAAATGGTATTAAAAAATAAAGCAATGTAATAGTAATAATTAAATCAATAATATTATAGACCATAACTTTAAATTGCATATTAAGGCCTTTTAATATATTGTCAATGATGTTATCTAGACACATAAATAAAATTAGAGGAGAGAGGATTTTTATATAATAAGAGCACTCTAAATTTTGAAATATCATATAGCTAATTTCGTTAGAAAAAGAAATAAAAATAATGCTTATCACAATAGCAAAAAAAGAGGTTATTTTAAAAAGTTTATCACATACTGTAATGATTCTTTTTTTATTGCCATTTGTATGTAAACTAGAAAATTCAGGAACAAGTAAATTACTAAAAGAACTCATACACATATTTGGAAACATAATAATAGGAAGTACCATACCAGTAATTCTGCCATATTCTGATAAAGCAATTGTATAAGGTAGTCCATAGATAACAAGTCTTATTGGAACAATAAACTTTTTTAAAGTAGAAAGACCGGAACGTATATAAGAAGTAATTGAAACGGGAAATGTTATTTTTAATATTTCTTTTTTAAAGGAATTACTAGTTAGTTTTCTTTTATAATATTTTAATTTATCAAATTTGTATAAAGTAAATAAAAATAGACAAGAAAAAATTTCAGAAATAACATCTGCTAAGATTAAGCACACACATATATTTTCTACATTTTTTAAAGAGAAGAAAGTTAATAAAATTATGGTACATATAATTTTTACTGTTATTTCAAGAAACTGTGAAATTGCTCCTTTGTAGGCTTTTCTTACAGCAACAAAATATCCATTTAAGACAGAGGAGATAGCAATAAAAGGTAGTCCGATTGCAATAAAATATAATGGTACAGAAGATACTATGTTATGTAACCAAATTGTAGCAATAAATTTCGAAAATATGAAAATTATAATACTACTTCCTAATCCTAATAATAAAGCAAAGATATTACAATTTTGTACAACTTTTATACCATTCCAAAAATTTTTTTTTGCAAATTCTTTTGATACAATAGAAATACAAGCAAGATTTAGTCCAGAAGTAGCAAGTGTTATTGCTAACATATATACAGACATCACTAAATCAAATATACCAACCGCTTGTGAGCCTATTTTATTAGATATATATATACCAAATATCATGTTAATACTTTTCATAACGACATTTGTTATAGTTAAGATAGAACCATTAATTAGAAATTTTTTTGTTCTTTTCAAAATATCACCATTTAATTCTATTAAGCTTATCTAAAATTATGAAAAACTAACTCCAAAATTTACATAATTTCATATTATATATAAATGCAATATGAAAGGAGGATTTGATGAATTTTGGAATTAAAAGGAATAAAAATAGGATTTGTATTAACAGGATCTTTTTGCACATTTCAAAAAGTAATACCCAAAATGAAGGAATTGATTAAACAAGAAGCGGAAATAATTCCAGTTATGTCTTTTAATAGTTATCAGTTAGATACTAAATTTGGAAAAGCAAAAGACTTTATTTACAAAATAGAAGAAATGACAGGCAAGGAAATTATTCATACCATTCCAGATGCTGAACCAATAGGACCTAAAAAAATGACAGATATTATGATTATAGCACCATGTTCACGGCAATACAATTGCTAAACTTGCCTATGATATTATAGATACACCAGCTGTTATGGCAGCTAAATCACATTTAAGAAATGGAAGACCATTAGTTATTGCACCATCTACTAATAATGGTTTAAGTGGAAATGCAGAAAACATAGGGAAATTGTTAAACAGAAAAAATTATTATTTTGTGCCATTTAGACAAGATAATCCGATTACAAAACCAAGATCAATTGTATTTGATTCAGAATATATTATAAAAACAATAGAATATGCTTTAGAAGGAGAACAAATCAGCCCAATTTTACTGTAATATGATTATAAGAGGAGATTTTTTAAAAATTTCCTCTTATTTTCATCTAAAGATGTAATTTTAATTGAAAAAAATCTTAAAAAGTTATATGATAAAAAAGAAATGAATAGAACAATACAATTTTGGAGAAATTGCATTGTTTTTAATAACTTTATAATTACAGGAGAAATAGAATGGAAGAAAATAATAAAAAAGTTTTTCTTATATTAGGTAGTAGCATTTGGAAATTAGCTACTTATTTTATCATTTATAGTTTTCTTGGCTATATTATAGAAACTTTATTTGGAATGGCAACTAAAGGGATATTAGAGTCTAGGCAAAGTTTTTTATATGGTCCATTTTTGCGGAATATATGGAGTTCGGTGCTATTGCTATTTTACTATTTTCACAATATTTTAATAAAAATAATTTTACACTTTTTATTGGTGGTTTTTTTATAGGGTCTGCAACCGAATATATCATAAGTTTTTTAGTGGAAATTATTATGCATACTAGATGGTGGGATTATTCAGATAGAATCCTAAATTTTAATGGGAGAATTTGTTTGCTTTATGCTATATTTTGGGGAATTTTAACAGTATTACTTGTAAAAAAACTTAATCCTCAAATTGATAAATTTATAACCAAAATAAAGGAAAAAGTTTCAGATAGAATATTAAAAAGAATTGTTGCAATAGTAACCATATTTTTACTAATAGATTGTATTCTTACCTGCTATGCACAAGAACAATTTATTACTAGAATGATTGTAGAAAACGCAATAGAGGTGGAAAATAAAGAAGTTATTCTTAAAAAATATGAAAAGACTTATCAAAATAAAATCTTATCTGATTTCATTTATGCTTTTTGGGACGATAAAAAAATGATACAAACATTTCCTAATATAAAAATAGAAGATAAAGAAAAAAATATAATTTATATAGATAGTTTATTACCAGAAATTCAGAACTACTATCTAAAGATTTTTGACAAATAGAATATAGATTTAACAATGAGCGAACATTTTTTTGAAAATCTATTGACAAAAAATAAATGTTCGTTTATAATTATCTTAAAATACGAACATCTATTCTAATAAAAAGGGGATGATTATATGAAATTAAAAATTGTTAATAAAAGAAAATTTGTAAGAAGTCTAATAATTGTTATGATAAGTATTTCATTATTCTTATTAATAGGGTTTACGGATACCTACTCAAAAGGAGAACTAAAATATAGAGAAGAATATGTATATAATGGTGATACTTTATGGTCAATAGCTGAAAGAGAAATGAAAGAAAATCTGTATTATAAAAATAAAGATATCAGATATATTGTAAGACAATTAAAAGACTTAAATCAGATAGAAAGCAGTAGTCTAAAAATAGGACAAAAAATAAGAATACCAACAATTTAAAATAATAAGAGATTAGATTTAGCTATAAAATCTAGTCTCTTAAATTTCTATAAGTTTGCTAAAGGATTTCTTTCAACAGCATTTCTTATTTGATCATTATTAACATGGGTATATATTTCCGTAGTTGCAATACTTTCGTGTCCCAAAAGCTCTTGTAAAGCACGTATATCAACTTGCCCATATTGATACATTAAAGTAGCTGCTGTATGTCTTAATTTATGGACAGAATATTTACTACTGTCTAAACCAGCTTTAGATAGTTCTTTATTGATAATATATTGGACAGTTCTATTACTAATTCTTTCACGTCTTTCACTTAAAAAGAGAGCTTTTTCAGAATATTTTTTATCATGCTTGATATCTTCTTTTGGACGTATTGCTATATAATCATAAATTGCTTTCATACAAGCTTTATTTAAATAAAGTGTTCGTTCTTTATTACCTTTTCCTATAACATTTAGTTTACATTCTTCAAAATCAATGTCGTTTATATTAATGCTAACTAATTCTGAAAGACGCATACCACAATTTAAAAATAAAGTAGTAATAGCAAAATCTCTCTTCCAATTTCTATTATCTTCATCTGAAGCTATATTTAAAAGCTTTTTACTGTCATCTAAAGATAAATATTTAGGTAATCTTTTTTCTTTTTTAGGTGTTTTTAGATTTAGAGCAGGATTCTGATCTAATGAAAATTTTGGACTAGCATCTTGACATAGATAATGAAAAAAGATACGGATTGTAGAAATTTTTCTAGCCCTGGTAGCAGGTTTACTATGATAAGTTGTTGTTAAATAACCTAAGAAAGCATGTATGTCATCAATTTTAATTTTTTTAACTGTTTCTATTGTAATATCTGTAATTTTAATTTGTTTTAAATCAGTTTCTTTAGTTAAATTAAAGTGCATTTTTATGAATTTAAAAAACATAGACAAATCATAATTATATTCTTTAATACTATTTGGTGATTTATTTAATATAGTAGCAGAATAATCTAAAAAAGCATTTAAAAAATCAGGATTATCTTTTCTTTTTATCATAAGTTTCACTCTCCATTTCTGTATACGTATATTATATATTAAAAAAATAAAAAATGGAATATTTCTTTAAAATTTTGTGCAATGTTTATAAAAAAACAATATATGCAATAGAAAAGATTAAATATTTTCTAAAATATTATGAAATTTTGAAAAAAGTATTGACTTAGAAAATACTTTAACTTATATAATATAGAATGAAAGTAATATAAAGCAAATTAGAAAATTTGATAAATAAAATACTATAATTTTTGAAGTGAAAGAATGTGATAAAAATGTGTAGAAAAAAATCAAAAAGATTAAAAAAACAAGATGAAGAACCAAAAGCTGTAAAGGAAATGAAAAGAAATAAGAAGATAAAAAACATTAAAAAAATAGGTAAAAATGAGAAAGATGGATTAAAAAAGAAAAGGATAAAGAAAATTGTATTTTTCTTTATCTTAATTCTAATCATAATTTTAGGTGTAAAACTTGGTATATCAGTACATATTTGGAAACTACTTGCAAAAGACATGATTTTAAATGAGAATTCTATAGTAAAAGATATTGATGGTAACACAATTGCTATACTAGGAAGCGAAAAAAAGAAAAAAACAATTTCTTCTGATCAGATTTCAGATAATTTGAAAAATGCTTATGTAGCAATAGAAGATGAAAGGTTTTATTCTCATCATGGAGTGGATATAAAAAGAACAACTTCAGCGATTGGATCATATATGATTCATTTTGGTTCTTCTTCTTTTGGAGGAAGCACTATTACACAACAACTAGTAAAGAATCTTACAGGAGATACAACAGATAGCATTACAAGAAAAATTAATGAGTGGTGGAAAGCATGGCAATTAGAAACTTGCCTTTCGAAAGAAGAAATTTTACAAGCTTATTTAAATGTTATCTATATTGGACCAAGTATATATGGAATTGAAGCTGGATCACAATATTATTTTAGTAAATCTTCTAAAGAGCTAACATTAGAAGAATGTGCTTTTTTAGCAGGAATCAATCATTCTCCAAATTCTTATAATCCTTTTTCTGAAAAAGAAAATATACAAAAAATAATAAATAGAACGAAGACAGTTTTAGAAAAAATGAAAGAGTTAGGTTATATAAAAAACGAAGAAGATTATCATAAAGCTATCGAAAATGTGGAAAAAGGATTAAATTTTAAAAAAGGAAATATTTCATCGGATAGTGGGGTATATTCTTATCATACAGACGCGCTTATCCCAGAAATAACAGCAGATATAGTTGATAAATATGATATTTCAGAAACGTTTGCAACTAATTATATAAACATGGCAGGTTTAACTATTTATAGTACGCAAGACTCTAAAATTCAAAAAGAAACGGAAAAAGAATTTGAAAAGAAAAAATATAGTTTGTCATCAAAAAAAGGTGGAGATTCTTCACAGGCTGCGATGGTAATTATTGACCATAAAACAGGGTATGTAGTTGGATGTACAGGAGGGTTAGGAAAAAAAGAAACAGCGCGTTCTTTGAATCGAGCAACACAAAGCATAAGACAAACGGGTTCAGCTATAAAACCAATTGCTGTATTAGCCCCAGCAATTGACAAAAAAATAATAACCGCATCTACTATTTTAGATGATACAGAAAAAGATTTTGAAAATAAGTATCACCCAATTGATTATAGTAAAAGCTTAGGAGAAATAACAGTTCGAAGGGCAGTAGAATCTTCTCAAAATATTCCGTTTGTTGAAATTATGGAAAAATTAAAACCAAAAACTTCTATAAAATATTTAGAAAAAATGGGTGTTACTACTTTAACGGATAAAGATAAAAGTTTACCATTATCACTTCGGAGGATTAGAAAAGGGAATAAGTCCTTTACAAATGGCAGGAGCATATAGTACAATAGCAAATGATGGAAAATATATAGAACCTACTTTCTATAGCAAAATCGAAAGAAAAAATGGTGATATATTGGTAAAAACTCAGCAAAAAACAAGAACTGTCTTTTCGAAAGAAGTAGCATATATATTAAAAGAAATATTATTACAACCAGTAATAGGAGAGAATGGTACTGCAACTTATTGTAAAATTTCAGGAGTTGATGTGGCTGCAAAAACAGGAACAACGGATGAAAATTATGATCGTTGGCTTTGTGGATTTACACCTTATTATACAGCTGTGACATGGTATGGATTTGATCAAAATGAAAGTATTGAATTTAATCAAAGAAATCCAGCAGGTCTAATTTGGGCTAATGTCATGTCAAGAATTCATACAGGTTTAAATACGGCAAAGTTTGAAAAACCAAATGCAATTACAACAATTACAATTTGTGCTGAAACTGGTAAAAAAGCAAGAACAGGATGTACTCATACTTATACAGAATACTTTTTATGGTTTACAGAACCTGAACTATGTAATAAGCATACAGGCTCAGAATCAAAAGATAAAGAAAAAACAGATACAAAAAATACTGTAACGGAAATCATTAAAGGTATTACAGATGATATTGATGAAAAAGAACCACCAAGAAATGATAATACTATAACCGATACAAAAACAGAAAATCAAGAAAAGAATAGAACAAATATTAATAATAACACCAATGTTAACAATACTACAAAGCAAAATAATACAAATAGCGCAACAAATTCTAACAGTAACACTTTCAATCAAACCAATACTAGTCAAAACACTAGCAATACTACAAATGATATAGATATAGATGCAGATACCAACCAAACTAATACGATAGATAACAATTATAATTAAAAACATAAAATGATTTTTATTATATAAAAAAGTATTTTTTTGTATAATATTTTGATAGATATATAAAGAAAAACAACATAAAAATAAAAAAATAATATAAAAATAAGAAGGATATTTTTATATTATTTTTTTATTTTATAATGCATATCATCGGTAAAACCTAATAACCAGATAGGAGAAACATCAAATAATTCTGCAATTCGAACTAACATGGAAAGTTCAATTTTTTTAATTTTACCACTAGCATATTTAGATATTGTACCTTTTGACTTTAGACCTAATTCTTTTGCAATTTGTTGATAGGTCATATTAGTATGATTTAAAAGAAATGTAAAACGTTTGGAAAAAAGATAATCCAATATAAAAACCTCCTATCAAAAAGTTACAATAAGTATATCACTTTCTATTTAGTTTGTAAATAATAAAAAGATTAAAAATATAATAAAAAAGTATCACTAAGAATGAGAATTTTAGGAAGAAATTTCCAAATATAACACTAAAAATATTGACAAAAAACAGAAAATAATGTATTATGTTTCCAAATAAGAAACGATAAGGAGAGTTTATGGAACCTAAAATAGTAGGAGAAAGAATAAAAAAATTAATAAAAGCAAATCAAATGACAAAGGAAGAAGTAGCTAAAAAAATAGGAATAAAAAATAAAAGTTTTGAAAAGAAATTAATGGGCAAAGAGGAATTTTATATTGAGGAAATAGTGAAACTTACAGAAATATTTCATTTAAATATAGATGAATGTGAAGAAATTTTTTTTCATGAAAATCAAGAAACTTTAAAATCATGAAATTTATTTAAAAATAAAGGAGAAAATTTATGAAAACAGAGTTTTTAATTGTATGGGCCAATAGTGGATTAACAACAAAGTCAAATCATGTTAATGCGCCTTATCATTTTGTGCATATTGGAGAAGTTTTAAATTATCTAGATAGAGAATTAAAAGAACCAATTGATTTATTAGATGTAGAAGCAGAAGAAATACAATTTCAAGAAGTGATTAAAAAAGTCATTCAGAATGAATATAAAGCAATTGCATTTTATACAAATACAGAAAATTTGCAAAATACAATAACTTTATTAAATATTATAAAACAAATCATACCAAATGTAAAAACAATTGTTTATGGAGAGATGCCAATCTATTTGCCAAAATTTTTCCAAAAAACTAAATTTGATGCCATTGTATCGAGAGAATGTGATCAAGAAGTGGCTATCTTAGATTTTTTTGAGTATGCAAAACAAAGAAAACATAAAGATAATTTACGAGGAGTTATACATATAGAAGATGGAAATCTTGTAGATAGTAAAAAAGGATATTATCTTAAATCAGAAGAATGGGGATATCCAGAAGAAAAACAAATTCCAATGCAAAAATATTATCAAATGGAAGGGAAAAAACAAGTTGTACTTACAATAGCAAGAGGATGTCCATACAATTGTCAATATTGTAATGCGGTTTCTTATTACGGAAAAAAAGAAAGAAGGAGACCTATACCTAAAGTTATTGATTTTATTAATCGAACAGAAACTTCTTTGTATAAATTTTTTGCACCTAATTTTACCTTAGACGAATCGTATGTTTTTGAATTATGCAAAGCTATTCAAAAAAATGGAAAAAAAATAAAATGGTCCTGTACAACAAGACCAGATTTATTAGAAAATGAAGAGTTAATTAAAGAGATGGCGAAGGCAGGATGCTATAAAATAGCAATAGGAATTGAATCTATTGAAAAAGAAGATTTAGAAAATATTAATAAAAGATATCAACAAAATAAAATTGTACAGGGAATTAATTTGTTAAAGAAATATGGAATTGAATATAAAGCTTTAATTATGTTTGGAGTTCCAAAACAAACAAAAGAAAATATTAAATATACTTTAGATTTTTTAAATAAATATCAAGTTACAATAAGACCAACAGCTTATACTCCCTTTTATGAAATGAATCATAATATGAATGCAGAACAAATTTCACATTATGATAAAAGAACTTATTATGATGGAATTAAAAATTTAAATTATGGAGAGTTTCTAAAATTAATTTATGATACCGATCAATATAGAAAAATTTTAAATTAAAGGATGTTAAAGATGTATGAAAATATAAAGCAAAAAATTGGAGAAGTAATTAAAAAAGATCCACCAGAATCTGTCCTATTTTCAGGTGGGGTAGATAGCTCTGCTATTTTGTATCATGCTGCCAAAGAATACCAAGATGTTATGGCAATTACAGTAGGAGTTAAAGGAAAAGAAACTTCAGATATTATTTATAGTAAATCAGTAGCAAAACAATTAGGAATTAAAAATCATCATATTTATTATGCTGAACCAGAACAAGTAAGAAATATGATAGAAACATCTGTAAAGATATTAAAATCTTTTAATCCAGAGTGGGTTAGTTCAACAACAACTCTTCTTTTAGGAACCTTGTATGCAAAAAAACAAGGATTACATAGTATATCAAGTGGAGAAGGTGCAGATGATTTATTAGGGAGTTTCCCTTTTTTTACGAATTGGAGAGGTAAGAAAGAACAATTAGAAGAAGTTATAGAACAAAGATTAGAAGAAATTGTAGTAATGTCTGATGTGATTGCAAAAAGTATGAAAATGAATTATGTAGCACCTTTTCAAGATCCAAAAGTAAAGAAAGAGATCTTATCAATACCAATTGAAGAAAGAATGAGGCAAGAAGGAAGAATAAAAACCAAATATCCGCTAAGAAAAGCATATGAATCATGTTTACCCTTGGATTGTATTACTAGACCTCAAACGATGGCGTTTAGTGGATCCGGAATTTATGACACAATTAGAAGTATAGAAGGTGAAATCAAATCTCAGGAATATATACAAGCTTCCCAATGTTTATTTCCATTTAAGAGTAAATTTGAATATGCCTTATTCAAATTATATCAAAAAAATTTCGAATTTAAACAACAGCCCGATGGAAAAGGGTGTATACATTGTGGTAGTTCAATGGATGGAAATGCTATTAATTGTAGAACATGTGCTACTTTGCAAGTAGAAGGGAAGGAGCTGGAATTTAGTGGAGGAAGATAATGTTTTTGGTGCAGAAGGAATTGTAATCCATGGAGATAAAATTGTATTTGGAATGCAAAAACAAAAGAGATGGTATTTTTTAGAAAATGGTGAAAAAGCAGCTATTGTAAAAACATTAGGCGGTGCAATAGAAGAAGTAGATAAAAAAAGTACAAGAAAAGCATTAATTCGAGAAATTTTAGAAGAAGTAAAAGGAATTAAAGAAGAGGATATTAAAGTAAGTCAATTTCCTATTTTTACAAAACAAATAAAAATGGGAGAGTTAAATCCTTATGAACGAAATTCTAATTTAAAAATGAAAGCAGATTTTTATATAGTAGAAATTTCAAACCATGTTCAATTAGTTCCAAATGATTTACCAGCATTAGTAGAAATACCTATGGAGAAATTTTCTAAGATGAATCTATCTAGTAACTTTCCATTAGGGCATATAAAAAACCATATAACAAAAAAAGAAGAAACAACCATTCCAGAAAATTATGCTATTATGGCACCAAAAGAAATTAAAGAATATTTAAAAAGCAAAGAAGAGGAAGAATGATGAAAACAAAAATTGCATTCGATTTTGATGGGGTAATTGCAGATACTACAAAAAAGAAACAGGAATGGTTAAAAAAGCAGAATATAAAGTTAATGAATACAGATAAAACGAGCTTTTATCAAGAATTACAAAAGAAAATGCAATCAGAAATTATTGATAAAATTTATCAAGAAATGGGTAAATATATATTTACCCAAGAGACATTATTACAAACTGAAGCTATAGATGGGGCAATTAATGCTATTAAGAAAATTGCTAAAAAATATGATATTTATATTATTACTGCAAGAACACAACCACTTATTCTACATGTAAAAAATTGGCTAGAGAAAAATAATATAAAGCAAGATATTACAAAAATCTTATCTTCCTCTTGGGTAGAAAAACAAGATATTTGTAATCATTATCATATTGATTTTTTATGTGATGATGATAAAAGACATTTAGAAAAAGAAAAAGTAAGAACTAGAATTTTATTTCATCAAACAAAAGTATCAACTCATATAGTAGGTATCAAAGAAGTAAATTCATGGAAAGAGATAGAAACTATATTATTAGGTTAATAAATAATATAAAAATGGTAGATTTATTTATATTTTTCATAATAATTTACAAAAAATAAAGATATTAATTATGAGTAAAAACAAAATTTTGCTTTTACAAAATAAAGAGTATATTTTAACAAATTAATGACTTGGTGTTTAAAATCAATGTCGTTATGCTATTAGTCATATAATGATTTTGGCAGATAAAACTGATTATTAAATCTATAATATATTATTAAGGAAATACTTTTTTAAAATCAAAAAGTAAAAACAGCTTTGAATTTTCATATCTCTAAAAAAATTCAAAAAAGAGAACTTTAGGTAAAGTTCTCTTTTCTAATCTATACTAATTTTCATGCAAAAGTTACATAAGTTAGATTGAAATAATGTTTTATTTTTAAAAATATAATTCAACAATTGACATAAAGTGCAAATAATGATAAACTTATTGTACAATGTATTTTTTATAAACATTGAATAAAATAATTTAATGTAGGAGGAAATTAATTATGGGAAAAAAATGTCGGTTCTATGTAGATATAATGGCAATGCATGAAGAGGTTACTGGTTCATGTAATCTAGTAACGGTCAAATTTCCTAATAGAGAAACAACACGGTTTTTGGTAGACTGCGGTATGTTTCAAGAAAAAGGATATGAAGAATTGAATTCTGTATTGCCGTTTAAGGCAGAGAATATTGATTTTTGTTTGGTTACACATGTTCATGTAGATCATATTGGTCGATTACCATATCTGATTAAAAATGGATTTTTTAGACAGATTCTCGCAACAGAATCAACTTGTAAATTACTACCACTAGCTTTAAATGATAATTTAAAGATATTAGGCTCATTAGCAAAAAGAAAAAATGTTAAATCTCTATATTCTCACTCAGATGTAGAAAAAACATTAAAACTTTTAAAACCTTGCAGATATAATGAAACAATTCAAGTTTGTAAGAATATAAAAGTTACATTTCTCAATAATGGACATCTTGTTGGAGCAGCACTTATTCTTGTACAGATTAGCTATCCTGGATATGAAGATATTAACTTATTGTTTACAGGAGATTATAATAATAAAAATATATTTTTTGATGTTAATGAAATTCCACAGTGGATTTTAGAATTACCATTGACAGTAGTTCAAGAATCAACTTATGGAGATATGGATTCAACTGCAATCTATAAATGTTTTAAAGATAACATTAAAAAATGTTTAAATAATAATGGAACAGTAGTTGCGTTAGTATTTTCATTAGGAAGAGCTCAAGAAATATTGTATGAGTTAAGAAATATGCAGAAAAACAAAGAACTTGATGTACAAATACCAATCTATTTTGATGGAAATTTAGCATTTAAATATACAAATTTATACATTAAAGATGGATTGAATATAAAACAGGAAATGAGAAAATTTTTACCACAAAATTTAACATTTGTTGATATGTCAATTAGAAGTAATGTATTAGAGGATACAAACAGTAAAATAATTCTTACAACTTCTGGAATGGGTTCCTATGGTCCTGCACAAATATATTTACCAGAATATATAACAAGACCTAATACTCTAATACAGTTTACAGGGTATACTGCTGAAGGAACAATGGGAAACAGGTTAAGAAATACTAAATTTGGTGATATGGTAGAAGTGGGAGGATTAGTTGCTAAAAAAAGAGCAGATGTACAATATACAACGGAGTTTTCTGCTCATGCCAAGGCTGATGAAATGATTAAATTTTTAAAGAAATTTAAAAATTTAAAACTAGTATTAGTCAATCATGGAGAAATTAAAACAAAAAATATTTTTGCAGAAAGAATTCTTGAGGAAGTGAATGTGAAAAAAGTAGGTTTACTAGGAAGAGAATATTTTTTTAGAGTTGATCCTTATGGCCTAGTAAAAACATTATCGACAAAATTCAAATAATAATTTCATGTGTCTTGTAAGATACAAAAAGAGGTATAACTGTGATAGAATAATACATGCATAAAACCTATATATCATAGTTAAATTTAAAACCACCCTATAGTCAATAAATAGTCTATGGGGTAGTTTTTTTATAGGGGTATATTTGTAACGATTTAAAATAAATATCAAAAAAGCCATTAGATATTTTTCTATGGCTTTTTTGATAGCTAGTATTACTTGATTATTTCGATAATTTTTTCATATGCAATATTAGTTGAAGAGCAAATACTAAGATGTGTAGTATCAAGATACCAAATAGGAGTTCTAACAGTTTTATTGAATGCATTTAATTCCTTTTTATAAAAACTTAAAAAATTTTCATTTGATAAAACGATATTTCCTCCCATAGAATATCTTCTTTTTAAAGATTCTTCGACAGAAACATCAATTACAAATAGATAATCTGGCTTAACATCAAATGTATGTTCTAAATTATAAATCATCCTTTTCAAAGAATCAGATTCATAACAAGAGCAAACTTCTTGTTTTAAAAGAAATTCAGCCCAGAACAGTGCATCATAAAAGCCTCTGTATTTTTACTTTATATCCATTTTCTTGAAATTTTTTTGCTAAATTATGAATTAAAGTAGTTTTACCAGAGTTAGGTAGTCCAGTAAATTCAATTGATAAAGGCCGTTTATTCATACGGGTTCCCTCCTAAATTAGATGCAAATTATTGCTTACATAACGAATAATACATTATATTAACATAAATGTCAATATAAAATATGATTAATTGTAACAAAAAATAATACTTGTAAAAGATATATTAATATAATATAATGTTAAAAAATATTAGAAGGAGAAAAGAATGGATAAGATAGAAAAAGCAATATTTTTTGCAACACAAGCACATCAAGGACAAAAAAGAAAACAAAAAAATGTAGACATGATATTTCATCCTTTCACAGTAGGAATGATATTACAAAGAAATGGATGTAATGAAAATATAGTTTCAGCAGGGATTTTACATGATGTTGTAGAAGATACAAAATACACATTTGAGGATATAGAAAAAGAATTTGGAAAAGAAATAAGAGATTATGTTTATGATGCATCAGAGCCAGATAAATCATTAAAATGGATAGAAAGAAAAAAACATACAATTCAGCATATTAAAGCTGCTTCATTAGGATCTAAATTAATAGTAGCATGTGACAAAATAAATAATTTAGAAGATGCTTTATCTAACATAGAAAATGATGGAAAAGACAATGTGTTATCTAGAAATCCAGAAGAACAAAAATGGTATTATGAGAATGTATATAAAAGTTGCGTTGAAAATGTAGATAAAAATCATCCAATATTCAAAAGGTACAAAGATATTTTAGAAAAAGTATTTAAGGAAAAGGTAAACTAAATGTCAATTTTAATAATGTATTGTACTTTTTTATTATATCTTATAATTTATTTTATTTTTATATTTTCAAAAATAAGCTCAGTTATTAGAAAAATAG
>CANRKZ010000021.1 GCA_947631335.1 uncultured Clostridia bacterium | reverse complement strand
AGCTTATATATCATAAAAGGTATTTCAAACACTATATTTATCAATAAAGTGTGACATATGTTTGACAAACCTACAAAGTAATTTTACAAAAAATGTAAGACTGCTTGATTTTTTGCTATTTTTATGTTACAATAAATATGGATTTATTTAATTTATATAAGAGAGGTGAAAACTTAAAGGAAACTTTAAGGAATATATATGGTAAAGATAGAAGAAAGAACTACTGATTGGATTGGAACTATAAAAAGCTTTCTGATAGGTAGTACTAAACTTGATAATAACGAAGAATATAAAAAATGGAAAGAAATGAATGCAACAGATGTAAATGCTACTAATAAAATAATTAAAGGATTAGAAGAAGAAACTTCTGCTCCTAAAAATGGAGGAGTGACAAAAAAGAAAAGAAAGTCTTCTAAAACACAAGCAAAGTCAACACAAATGCCAACAAATAATAGAAAAATTGGAAAAGCGAATAGACAACGTAATGATGGAGGAATAAGTAGATAATTCCCTTAGATTAAAAATTTTTATAGTAATAAAAAATAAAGAAATTGCTCAATTTTATGAGCAATTTTTTTTGTACAATTGGAAAGTTATTCTTTCCGATTTATTTTTGGTAGCGAAGATGTGATTCGAACACATGACCCTTCGGGTATGAACCGAATGCTCTAGCCAACTGAGCTACTTCGCCATATCAAACAACAGTATTTATTATAATGGTAGTTTTACCATTTGTCAAGATAAAATGCATAAATTTTCAATTTCTTTATTACTTAAGCTCGTAATGTTAGGAATCTATAATGTTAAAATAATGTGACTATAAACAATATTGAATAAAACAGTAGAATGAAAATAATTCATGAAAGCAATAAATACTCTATTTTATAAAATAAAATGTTAATTTCATAAAATAAAAATATAAAAACAAAAAACTAGTGATAAAATTTTTTTATACAAAAGAGGTGAGAAAATGATAGATAAAATCTGTACTTTTTTGACCAATAGAATTAGAAAAGAAATGCCTGAAATAGATGATGAAAAGGCAGAAGTAATATATTATGGATTACAGAACATAGTAGGAGAGATACCAAAAGTTTTTATTATGCTTGCAATTGCGTATATTTTAGGAATATTTAAATTAGCATTGTTTACATTTTTAGCATTGTTTGCATATAAAGGTGCATCTGGAGGAGTACACTTAAAAACACATTTAGGATGTATGATATTTACCACAGCATTCTATTGTATAATACCGTTTGTTTCACAATATTTTGTATTACCACAGTTAATAAAATATATAGTAATAGCATGTGTATGGATATTTGGAATAATAATGATTAAACTATATGCACCAGCAGATACAGAAGATGTACCAATTCTACAAAGTAAAGTTAGAAAGAAAAAGAGAATTCTTTCATATATCACATTTACACTTGGGTTGACTGTTGCTTTAATAATTAATAACAATACAATTTCAAATATATTAATATTAGCAAATTTATTTCAAACAATAACAATTACAAAATTTATCTATAAATTAACAAACAATAAATATGGATATGAAGTATATGGAAATACTTCGATAGAAACTGTTTAATATAAAATATATACCGGTGATATTTTGTATTATATAAATTTACTAAGGAGGAGATTTTTATGTTAAAATTTTTAGCAAAAGCAGCAGAAAAATATGCAAAGGCAACAAATACTGCTTGTTTTCTAATAGCAATATTTCATCAACCTAAAATGCCAGCAAGCATGATAAAGAAAGACTAATAAAGTAAACATTGGTAAAAGTAGTTCGAAATACATAGTTTTACCAATGATATAACTTAAAAGTTATATACATACAATCCTAAAAAAGAAAGTAGCAATAAACTACTTTCTTTTTATGTAAGCTAATAATAAATTTCTAATTGTTGAGAGAAAAATTTATCCGTTTTCGATGTGTATAAATTAATGTTATTATTTTTCTTAATTATTTTACGAATTTCCCATAGGCCAAGTCCAGTGTGATTTTCTTTACCAGATACACCTTTTTCAAAAATTTTTTCTGTATCAATATTTTTATCATTATAAGTATTTTCTATTATAATTAATTGCCTAGAATTTTTGGTATCATCTCTAAAAGTGATATTAATAATTTTTTCACCACATTCTGAACTTGCTTCAATAGCATTATCCAACAATATTCCTAAAATTCTTGCAAACTCATATATTTTCATATGTAAAGTATTTAAGTCTAATAAAAATGAAATATTAACTTTAATATCTTTTGAATCAGCTTCATTATATTTCTTTGTTAAAAGATTATATATTCCGTCATTATTTACTATTTCAGGATTTAAAATATATAAGTTGTTAACTCTTTGACAATCATCTTCTAATTGTACATAGTATTTCTTTAAACCTTCCATATCTTCAGTTCTTATGTATCCACCAATAGTTGTAACAATATTATCAAAATCATGTTTAAATCCTCTGACATTATCATGCAAAATACGTAAAGTATTATTATATGCCTCTGCACTTTCTAATTTCCTAGTTGCAAATATCAATTTAAATACTCTAGTAAGACTATAAATACTAATTATAAAGTAAGCCAAAAGAGATATAAAACTTAAAAAAGTTATAAATATAGGTAACTTATCTACATAGTAAAATAGTGTTATAGACTGAATTATTATAGTAATGATTCCTAAAGTAAGATTAGAAAAGATAATAATTTTAGATTTCTTATCAATATTATCTGTAAATATAAATTTAAGTTTTTTACTTTTTATAAATACTATTAACATAGTTATAAGAAAATAAACTATGGCAATATACAAAAATCTATATAAAGGAATAGTTGCTAGTTCATTACTTGTTATACTAAAAAATGTTATGAAAGGATTAAGTATAAGAAAATTAATTAAATTAAAAGAAGCAGCAGAGGCTACTACAGATATGGTACTTTTTAGTAATGATATTTTAAATATTAAGTGTGCAAGACTAATAATCATTATAAAATTAAAAAAAGTATTAAATGGAGCAGGAATGATATACATACTAATTAATCCTGCAATAGTCATAACAAATACATATATTATATTTTGTTTTTTAGTAGTTGTTATATTTAGTATAGAAATAGGAAGAAGTATTACTAAAATACTTTCTATTATTAATGCGGGTATTGCAATTACATTAATGAGTATATCATTTGGCGTACTGATAGCTATCCAAATATTATTCAAAATTCCCATAATCCTTCAAAACCTCCATCAAATCTGATTTATATTTTGGACCGATTTCACATGTACTATTATCTTTAAAAGTAATTGTTCCAGAAACTGGATCAACATCTTTTATTTGAGTGATATTAGCAATACAAGATTTATGACATCTTTTATAAGTTTCAGGAAGTTTATCCTGAAATTTATTAAAAGAGCTATAAGTATCATAGTCACGGCTTCGGGAGTGGAAAACAAGTTTCATTCCGTCTCTTTTAATATATTGAATTTCAGATTCATCAATAATAGTGTTTTTATTATCAATTTTTATATATTTTTTAGGTAATCCATTTACATCATCAAACAATCTTTTTATAGTTTCTTCTAATCTGTCATATGTAATAGGTTTAGCAAGATAATCAAATGTTTTATATTTATAAGCAATCATAGCATATTCTAAGTGACCAGTTGTAAAAATAATATAAGAATTTTTATTGATATTTCGAATTGCTTTTGCTAATTCTAAACCACTTTTGTTTGATTTCAAATTAATGTCTAGCATAATTACATCAACTTTATTATTGGTAACAAAATCAAGCATATCTTCTGTATTATCTGTCTTAAAAGAAACAGACGCGTCAAAATTATTTTTTGTAAAAATATTTTCTAACATTTTTTCCAATTTATCTAAAATATTTAAATTATCATCGCAAATAGCAAAATTCAACATAATTTTTCTCCTTAAAATTAAATATAACAAAAAAACAGAAAACAAGGTCTGACAAAAAAACAAATTACCTTAATTTTCCAATAATAATAACAATATAATCTAAAAAAGCTCTCTTGTCAATAGTAATTTACAAAATTATCCATTTAATAAAACGAATGATATCAATACAATTGAAAGATAAAACTATGAATTTTATAAATAAGAACAATGGAAGAAAATGTAATTTGAATTATAATGTAATATATTTTAGTAAGTGGTGTTATAAAAAGTATAAATAAACTAAGATATTATATTGTAGGAAATCATTTTTTAGATATAAAACTATGTACCTAAAATAAAAAATGAAAAATTTACCAGTTAATTAATTCATATTTTAAGATATTTTTTAAAATACAAATTATGACAGAATTAGACAATCCTTATAACAGAACTAATCCATAGATAATGCAATCTAAAATGTGCTTTAAATTAAGTTTATTATGCACAAAAGAAATAAAAAATTTATATATAATTAATAAAATAAGTAATTGACATTTAAGGGTAATTATGATATAAAAAAAATAGAATTGTTATTCTAAAAAAATAAACCTAAAAAGGAAAGGGAGGAGAAAAAATTGGGGAAGAATTTTTTTAAAAAAAGCAGTTTAATTATCGTTATGATCCTAGCAGTAGTTTTAACACTTATACCAAAAACAGTAGTACTAGCTAATAACGACAACGCAAGTAATCTAACTATAGAATATCGTGCACATGTTCAAGATATCGGTTGGATGGATTTTGTTAAATCTGGAGTAGCAGGAACAACAGGACAAGCTAAAAGATTAGAAGCTCTAGAAATTAAAGCTCAGCTACCAGAAGGAGTTGAATTAAGTGCACGTGCACATGTTCAAGATATCGGATGGCAAGAGTGGAAAACAGCAAATGACGTAACAGTAGGAACAGAAGGGCAATTTAAAAGATTAGAAGCACTTCAAATTGCTGTTAAAGGATTAGAAGGCTATGAAGTTAAATATCGTGCACACGTTGAAAATATTGGATGGCAAGACTGGGTAACAGCAAGCACCGATTCAGACAACAACACTTTAAATGTTTTTGCAGGGACAACAGGACAATCTAAAAGATTAGAAGCTTTAGAAATTGTAGTTACAAAAATTGAAGCTGCTGAAAAAGCATTAAGAGATGCTAAAAACAATGCAATAGAAGAAATAGTAGATTATATTAATGAATTAGTTCCTCAATGCCAAAAAAATGCAGAAGCATTAGAAAAAGAATTAACAAAAGCATTAGATGCTATTGAAAATGCTACTACAACTGAAGAAGTAACATCTGCTGTTGAAACTGCTAAAGCTATTATGGATGCTATAGAAACAGATGCAGAAATAGCAGAAAGAGAAACTGCTGAAAAAGCATTAGCAGAAGCTAAATCAGATGCAATTAACCAATGGCAGGAAAAATGGATTGAGAAAGCAAATAGTGGAATATTTGATTTTGAATCATTAGAAACATTGCTAAATAAATGGTGTGATACAATTGGAGAATCAGAAACATTAGAAGCAGTACAACAAGCATTATCAGATGCACAAGCAGAATTAGCAACATTTAAATCAGAAGAAGAAATTCTAGCTGAAGCAAAAAAAGAAGGTACAACAACTGTCCAATCTACTTATGATAATATAAAATCAGAAAGTAAAATTAATGATGAAGATAATAAAAATACACCATTGCAAAAATCACTTAAAGAAAAAATAGATATAGCTAAAGATGAAGCAACAAAAGCAATCGAGAATGCAACAACACCAGAAGAAGTAGAAGTTGCAGTAACATCAGCAGAAACAAAAATGCAAGGAGCAAAAGCTGTTTTTGATATGCAAAAAGCAGGATCAGATGAAATACAAAATTATTGGTATAATCTTGATAAACAATATCCTGATAAATTACAGGAATTTGGACCAATTATATCAGATGCTATAGATAAAATAAATAATGCAACAACACCAGAAGAAGTGGCAGGAGCTGTAAAAGAAGCAAAAGAATCAATGGATAAGGTAGTATTACCAGAAATAAAAAAAGAATGTCAAAGTGAAATGTCTAAAGTAATTGATGAAGCTTATCCTGCATATGAAAAAGATGGATATATATGTTCTGATATAGATCTTGATGTTTTAGATATGGAAGAAGAATACGATGATAAAATAAACAATGCTGAAACTATTGAAGAAGCAGAAAAATTAAAACAAGAATTTTTAGATTGGTTAGACAAATATATTGAAGAAAATTATAGTAGATAAGGCTTTATTCTTATAATATAATATTCGTAAAAAAACAGAAAATTTAATTTTAACATAATTAAATTTTCTGTTTTAAATATATAATTAATTTATTAAAATTGTATATTTTAAATTCATATTTTTATAGAATTATTATTCAGTTATTGCCACAGCACTCATTTTTACTTTAGCTTGCTCTAATGCTAATTGAACTGCATTCTCATCTTCTGCATTAGAAATATTTTTATCACCTTCAAAAAATAGCATTGTCAAACTTGGTATTTCTGTAGGATACTCTTTAATTAACTGACTGAAATAGCTATGTAAGTCTAATATAGCAGTATCTTTTGCTTCAAACAATTTCATTAAATCTTCTATTTCTACTTGGGCTTCTTTTAATATTTTTTCAGCTTCTTCTTTACTTTTTGCATTGTTTATTGCTTCTTCTGATTTTTTATTTATTTCTTCTAGTTTTGCCTTAGTCCAATTCATATTATCTCTAGAAGCTCTTTCTTCATCTGTACATACTTTTTCTTTTTCTTCACATTGTGTTTCTAAAGTTTTATTACATTTTTCTTTTTCTTTATTTAATTCTTGTTCTTCTTTATCAAGTAATTCTACATCAAATGTTTGATTGCAACGATTACAAGTTCTCGTTCTAGTTATTGTACCATCTGTTCTATTCATACTTGCAGAAGTTTCATTGAATATATGTCCTAAAGCTGGAATAGTTTCATATCCTTTTTTTACTTCTTTGCAAGCTAAACATATCAATCCCCACTTATGACCTGCTTCGGTACAAGTAGCTTCCTTTTCCGGCATTTGAGCCCATCTATGTTCTTCTGTTGTCTTTTTTGCATCACAATGTTCAGGATCATCTGCACATGTGTATTCCTTTTTTATATGTTCTGATGCAGGAACATCTCCTTGACTATTTTGATTAGTTATAGTTCCTTCGCTCCATTTGTGAACAGCTTTGACACCTTTACAAACTTTACAAACTATAGAATGAGTTCCTGTGTCACCATCATTCATTACTTCATATTCACATTTTTCAGTTTCTGCTAAACCACAAACTTTACAAGTTTTTATATGTGTATCAGTTGCTTGATCATAAATATATGTAAAGTCATGTTTGAAATTTTCATCTTCTCTAACTATTATTTTATACACATCACCACAAACTGAACATGTCATTATTGTTCCAGAACCACCTTTCTCAGTTTGTGTATGTGGTATGTAGGTACTTTCACTAGTATATTTATGTTCTTTTCTATCTTCGTAACCGCATAAGTCACAAGTTCTTTTATGTGTTCCTAAATTTTCTGAAGAAATATAGCTTTCTACATTTTCATATTCTCCATATTGATGCTCTTTATTTTCCTCAAGAATATTTTCACACTTATCGCATACTACATTGTGATGTTCTGCATCAACTTGAACATATTTTTCTCCAGAACATGATTCTTTAGTATTTTCCTTTTCAGAACCACATACTGAACAAATTTGATGGTGTTCTTTTTCAGTTCCTTCTAAAGGTTTATATTCGTATGAACATGATTCTGGTTCTAATGTATCTCCACAGACACATTTTCCTGTATGTGTTCCATTTCCATTATCTGTGTATACATATTCATGATTTACATGAACAACTACAATTTCTAAAGCTTCTAATCTTTTAGATTGTCCTGTTGTCCCTGCAAAAACATTTAAAGTGTGATTGTGTGAACTTTTATAAATATGACAAAACCTTAATTTATCTTGGTTTCACTAAAATAAAGAGAAAAAAGTAAAAAAATTTTTAAAGATATCTAACTAATATCTAACAAAAGTACTTTATAAATTAAATGCAGATGAAATAGCTTTGACAGATGTTAGTTTTGAATTTATATCCAAATGAGCATATATGTTTGCAGTAGTAGAAAAATCAGAATGACCTAACCATTCTTGAATAGCTTTCATAGGTATATTATGGGATAATAGTAAACTAGCACATGAATGTCTTAAATCGTGAAAACGGATTGGAGTTAAACCAATATTTTTGAGTAAAATAGGAAAATGTCTTGTAACATAATATGGTTTTATTAAAAAACCATTATGATCTAAACATATATATTCTTCATATTTAGTGGTATAGGTTTTCTTAAATTTTTTCTTATAATATTCTTGCTTTTTTTTCTGATTTTTTAAGGCAATTATTATATGATCAGTTAATGGAAGAGTTCTGTAACTTGAATTCGTTTTTGTTCTATCCTTTCCTAGAAGTTGCTTTTTATCGTTCAACCTTATTTCTACTATAGTGTGCTTAATGGTTATTGTTTTATTTTCAAAATTAATAGCAGACCATTTTAAACCTAATACCTCGCTTCTTCTTAATCCATAAAAAGCTGCAAGTAAAATTACTAAATTAAGTGGATCATTTTTTGATTTTTCAAATAATGTGTTTAGTTCTTTTTGTGAATAAAAAGAAGCAGTAAAAATATTTTTTTTAGGTAGTGTTACTTTATCAGCTGGATTATTTATTATTAAATCATGTTTAAAAGCATAATCAAGGGATTTTCTAATAATTGCGTGATATCGAATTACAGTGGAGGATTTTAAACCATCAGATAATAAATTGTCATAAAAATTTTGCATGTGAATAGGTTTTAATTCAAGTAATTTAATAGGATTTAAAGTAAAATATTTTTGAATTCTTGAATTTATCATTTGCATATGAGATGTGTAAGTAGTTATTTCAATGCTATTTTTTATTTTATCTATCCATAATTTTAAGTATTCAATGAACAAAATATTTTCATCATAAGTTTTATTGATATCTATATTGTATAATCTGCTCCTGAACAATAAGATTTCATTGTTATCTTCCGTTTTTTGTGGGTTAATAGAATCTTCAAAAATTTTTCTTAATTGTTCAGCCTTTTGAAGAGCTTTTTTTTTATTACCACGGGCAACTTTTATTCTAGTGGATATCCATTTTTGTTTTCTTTTGTTATTTTCATCTTTATAATTTATGATTGCCTGATATATATGATTTTTCTCGTGTAGACTAACAGTTATATTCATCTTTTGTGTAATGTCATTAATGTTTGTCATAGTCTTTTACCTTCTTTCTTAAATAAATTTGTCTAAATATTTTATCATAAATGTTATATTTATATACAGATATCATGTAATAAAAAAATTTTTTAGTCACATATAATGTTTTTATTTCTTTTGTAGCTAGAAAAGTGCTTTTTAAAATTAGTGATTATTCACAACTTTGAAATTCAAAATTTGCAGAAGTATACTAACTAGATATAGATTGTAATTTAGCTTAATATCTAACAAAAATCTAACAAGAGTAAAATTATATAAATCTTTAAATGCAAAAGATGAGAAAAAAGGATAAGAATAAAAATTATAAGTAAGCTAAAAGAGATAAGTAATATTACATTTTCTAAAAACATATGAATTAAAAAAGAAGTAATGTTAATAAGGAGGATTGGAATGAAGAATAGATTTAAAATGATAAAAGTACTAATTTTATTTATAATAATATTTTCTTTATCTATTGTTACAAGTATGAACAAAGAAGAAATGCTTACTACAAATTCTCAAGTGGTAAGTAATAAAAAAATTTGTTGGGGGATTAAAAGAGAAGAAAATCATAAGCAACCTGATTTAGGAAGTACAAATCAAAAAATACTGGAGCAATATAATGGGATTGCAATGGGAAATCATGAAAAAAAGTATATATATTTGACTTTTGATGAAGGTTATGAAGCTGGTTATACTTCGAAAATACTAGAAACGTTAAAGAACAATCAAGTAAAGGCAGCTTTTTTTCTTACCGCACATTACATTAATACACAAGAAGAATTAGTAAAACAAATGATAGGGGAAGGGCATATTGTAGGAAACCATACAGTAAATCATAAAAGTATGCCAGATTTATCAGATGGAGAAATTGAATCTGAAGTAATGCAATTACATAAAACTATATATGAGAAATTTAATTATGAAATGAAATATATAAGACCTCCAAAAGGAGAATTTAGTGAAAGAACATTAGAGATAAGCAATTCATTAGGGTATCAAACTGTTATGTGGTCTTTTGCTTATGAAGATTGGAATGAAGATAAACAACCAGATGAAGAAAAATCTAAAAATAAAATATTAAACAATTTACATAGCGGAGAGATTATGCTTTTGCATGGTAATTCAAAAACCAATACAAATATTTTGGATAGTATAATAAAGGAGACAAAAAATATGGGATATGAATTTAAGTCATTAGATGAATTTGAAAAATAATGAAGAAGGGATTTTTTTATGAAGAAAAAAAATATAAGGAAAATTGATGAAATTTTAGAATTACCAAAAGAGGTATGTTCTAATGTGCCTAAAATTATCATTACAGGATTTGATGAAATGATTATTGAAAATTTTAAAGGAATATTAGAATATGAAGAATTTTTTGTAAAAATTAATACCTACATTGGTGTAATTAATGTAAATGGATATGGTTTAAGATTAGAAAATATGACAGATGATGATATTAAGGTGAAAGGAAAAATAGAGAGTTTAGAAATAGAAAGAATGCTAGATGAGGATTAAAGGAGATAACCATGTTTATAAAAATAATATTAAGTTATTTATTAGGATATTTGAGATTATCTATAGAAGGCTATTATATAGAAAGGTTTATTAATATATGTAAGAACAATAAAATAATTATTTGGAATTTAAAAAGAGACAAAGATATACATTTATATTTAAATGTAAGAATTAGTGAATTTAAAGAAATATGTGACATTGCAAAAAAAACGAGATGTAAAATAAAAATAAAAAATAAAAAAGGAATACCATTTTTATTACATAAATATAAAAAAAGAAAAATATTTGCTGTTTTTTTAATTTTAGTAGTCTGTTCTATAGGATTGTCCTCAAATTTTGTATGGAATGTGGATATTAGAGAAGAAAACAATCAAAAAATAGAAAATATAATACAAGATTTAGAAAGTGCTGGATTAAAAATAGGAATGCTAAAATCTAATATTAATACGAAAGAAATTATTAATAAAATTAGATTTCAAAGAAATGATATTGCCTGGATAGGGATTGAATTAAAAGGCACAAATGCAATTGTAAAATTAGTAAAGTCAGATAAAAAACCTGATATCATAGATGAAAACGAATATTGCAGTATTATTTCAGATAAAGCAGGAGTTGTAACAAAAATCAATGCCCAAACTGGAACAGCTAATGTAAAAGTAGGAGATACCATAAAAGAAGGAGATGTTTTAATTAATGGATGGATGGAAGGGAAATTTACAGGAATTCGATATGTACATGCAAAAGGAGAAATAGAAGCTAAAGTATGGTATACAAAACATAAAAAAATCTCTTATCATACTACGCAAGCAAAGGAAACAGGAAATAAAGAAAATAAATATGGAATAAAAATTAATAATTTTGAAATAAATTTCTATAAAAAGCTTTCAAAATTTAAAATTTATGATACAATAGAAACAGAAAATAAATTTAAATTATTTTCAGACTTTTATTTACCGATTTCTTTTATAAAAAAGATGAATAAAGAACTAGAAGAGGTACAGGAAGATTATACTTTAGAAGAAGCAAAAACTATAGGGATAGAAGAATTACAAGAAGAATTAGAAAAAGAAATCGAAAACAAAAATAATATTGTAAACAAAAATATTAACACTTATGAACAAGAAGATGGGATTGATGTTTACGTTACATATGAGGTACTAGAAAACATAGGGACAAATGAAAAAATTGTATTTTGAAGGGATGATGTAAATGGAAGAAAGAAGCCTTAGGATAACAGGAACAGATAAAACTTTTTTTAACAAAATAACCAATACATTAACAAGAATATTAATACCTACTAAAATTGGGATTAATGGAATGTTAATTGCTATCAAAAGAAATAATCTATTGAAAACATTTGAAAATCATACATCAGAAAATGAAAATTATAATCAGGATGAATTAGAAAAAAAATATGACACAGCATATGAAGCATATTTAGATTCTTTGGATAAATATGTTATGGATTCAATTTATAAGAAAGTAAAAAATAATACAGCATCAGAATTTGAAAAAAATGCTATGTCAAAATATTATGAAGTTACAAGCTTAAAAGAAAATGAGTATATTGAGTATAAATATAGAAAACAAAAATATCTAATAGAACTTGATTATGAAGGAGTAAAAACAGGTTCGAAAGAAAAATTAATAGAAAGATATCAGAAATTTTATATTTCGAAAATGGATTCATTATATAAATCGATTTTGAAAAATTATTCTATTAAAGTAGCGGATAACACTAATATTTATGATTCTACGAAAGAATGGATCTATACAAAAATATTTTATACATTACAGGAATATATCGAAAATGTTTTATCTTTAAAAATACAAATTAATTATGATGAACAGCTAAAAGATATTATGACTGAATATGAAAAATATGAATCTTATACAGTAGGAAAACTAGATATAAAAGACAATATAGAAAAGAATATGATATTGTTAGGAATCAGTAGAAAATTGTTTACGCATAGTTTACCGTTAATTGTAGCAGAACAATGTTATGAAAAATTATTAAAAGATGCTAGAAGTTTAGTACAAGATACAAAAATTGCAACAAAAAGAGAAAAAGCTTATTCGATGCTAATTAATCTAATTGAAGATTATAACATCAAATTATTATCAACAAAAGTATACTGGGAATCTTCTAAAGAAAGAGACCAATATAAAAAGTTTTGGAATCAATATAAAGAAATTTCAAAATTAAAAGAAACAGATTTTATAGAGTATATTAAGCAAAAAGAAATATTATTTATAAAAAATGATATTAAGAAATTGAATCAAACTAAAACAGACTATAGTAAACTTCTAAAATATTTTAAGAGAAAATTAGTAGATTACGGGGCTATGAGAGAGATTAGAAATAGCTATCAATCAAATGGAAATTACAGAAAGGTTAAGGAAGTAGCGTAAATGTTTGAAGTTATTTATAAAGAAATAGAAGAAAAACAAGAATATGAAAACATTATAAAAAAAGTATTAAAACGATGCTTTCAAGAAGAGAAGATTGAAAATTTTAATCTGTATATAACAGTTACATTAACTAATTCTGAATACATAAGAAAAATTAACCAAAAGTATAGAAATATCGATAAAGATACGGATGTTTTATCCTTTCCCATGTTTGAAAAGGAAGAGTTAAGAAAAAAAATAAGAGATGGATCTTTTTTTAAACACGAGCAAGTATTAGGAGATATTGTGATATCGATACCAAAAGTTATAGAACAGGCAAAAGAATATGGACATAGTTTTGAAAGAGAGCTAAGTTATATGATAGTACATGGTTTTTATCATTTAATGGGATATGATCATATAAAAGAAAATGATAAAAAGGAAATGAGACCAAAAGAAGAAAAAATATTAAATTATTTAAAAATTACAAGAGAATAAAGGGGGAAAATATGGAAAAGGGTAGAGCAAAATTGTTGATTATTCTACTAGTTGTTTTTATTATAGGAGCAGGAGCATTTTTAGCTTATAAAATTATAAAAGATAAAGAAAATACTCAAACAATTGTTGGAGAAGATAATGTAGCAACAGAAACAATTAAAGAAAAAGGAGTTAAAATTTTTAGTGGAAATGACAGACCTATTGCTGTTATGATTGATAACCATAGTGAGGCATGGCCACAAGCAGGTTTGCAAGATGCTTATATGGTATATGAAATTATTGTAGAAGGTGGAGAGACAAGGCTAATGGCTTTGTTTAAAGGAGCAAACGTGGAAAAAATAGGGCCAGTTAGGAGTGCAAGACATTATTTTATTGATTATGCGATGGAAAATGATGCTATCTATACTCATTTTGGACAAAGTCCACAAGCTCAAAGTGATATTAAAAAATTTAGTGTTAACGATATTAATGGAATTGCAGAAGATGGAACTACTTTTTGGAGAGTAAAAGATAAAGCTGCTCCGCATAATGCAGTTACTAGCACAGAACAATTATTAAAATCAGCACAAAGCAAAAAGTATAAGACAACATCAACTCAAACGAGTATCCTAAATTATACAACAGACGAAGTGAATTTAGAAAATGGGCAAGATGCTATTAGTGTTACAATTCCTCATTCGGATTTGCAAACAGTAAAATATGTATATAATAAAGAAAGTAAAGTATATGAAAGATATGCTAGAAATAAAGAACAAAAGGATTGGTCAACAGGAAAAGTAATTACAACAAAAAATATCATCGTTACTTTCTGTAATAATTACACTTTGACAGATAAAGAAAATAAAGGAAGACAAGGATTGAATAATATAGGAACTTTTGATGGATATTATATTACAAATGGAAAAGCGATAAAAATTAAATGCAATAAAAATGCAAGAGATAAAAAAACAATTTATCAGGATTTAGAAGGAAATACAATTAATGTAAATGATGGAAATACTTTTGTAAATATCTGTCCAATTAATAGTAAAGTGATTTTAGAGGCTCCAGAAATCACAAAAAATTAATGAATGATATCATTTATAATAATTATAAGAAAGGAAAAATTAAAATGAACGTTTATGACACAGCAAATCGATTGGCGGGAGAAATTAAACAATCCGAAGAATATATGAATTACAAGATGGCAAAACAGACTTTAAATTTAAACACTAAATTAAAAGAAAAGATGGCCGAATTTGAACAAATAAGATATGAAGTTCAATTGGAAATGATGCAAACTGGAAAAAATAATGAAGAAAAATACAAAAAAATGCAAGATATATATGCAGAATTAATCGAGAATGAAGAAGCAAAAAGATTTTTTGAGGCAGAAACAAAATTTAATGTAGTTATTGCAGATATTAATAAAATAATTGGTGAAGCAATAAGAGATGTAATATAAATTAGGGTTAAGTGGTATATAACTTTTTAATAGATATTAAAGAGGAAGTAGTAAAAATGGATTTTATAATAATTGCAATTATAACAGTTATACTAATGGTAATTTTGGCATATTTTTTTGGTTATAATATAAAAAAAGTTAAACAAATAGCAGAAGATAAAGAACTGGATGAGTTAGCATCTAGATATCCTAATAATATAGAAATAGCTAAGGCTTATTTAAAAAAATTAAATAATCAAACTGTAAAAATTGAAGAAAATACGGATACAGAAGCAAGTCTCTATATTGCAGTGACGAATAAAATATCAATAGCTAACATAACTAACACATATACTAGAATACAAACAATAGCACATGAGTGTTTACATTCAATCCAAGAAAGAAAAATTCTGCTATTTAATGTTATATTTTCTAACTTATATATATTATATTTTTTTACTATTTGTATACTTGCTATTTTTAAGCTTTTACCGAATCAGATGCTATATTTAAATATCTATTTGTTGCTAAGCATGGTATATTATATGGTTAGAATTTATTTGGAAAATGATGCCATGATAAAAGCGAGGTATTTAGCAAAGGAATATATGGAGGAAGAAAAAATATGTTCACCAGACCAAATAAAAAAAATGGTTCAAGGATTTGATCGAATAAATAATATGGGAATAAAATGTGTTAATTATAAAATTTTTTTAAATATTATGGTAAAATTACTAATATTTGTATTGATTTGTATAATAAGATAAGAAGAAATGTAAATACTTAAAAATAATAAGTATTTACATTTCTTTATTTGTTTTTTAATAATAAATTTAGAATTTCTGGATAAATAGATTTTGCATTTTGATTCCAATTGTCAACAATTCTTTTGGCTCTTTCTCTAGAACCGGCAAAAGTTTTAACTTCAAAAATAGTTTCATTATTTTCTACAATTTTACATTTAATTGTATAATTATTTTCATTTTTAGGAATAAATTCAGCAATAATGGAAGATTCTTCTTCGATTATTGAAAATTCTTTTTTAAAAATATGGTCTGCTTTTAATTTCATAATTCCTGGTAATACATCTTTGGTAAGAATATATGCACTTTTTCCTTCGGAAGTAATTCTGATAACTGGTTCTTTTTCTTTTGTACGGGAACCTACTAACTTTGAATCAATTAAATCTGTTAATACTTGTTTAAAATAAAAATAATTAATATTATTAATAGAAGTAATTATTTTAAACAAATTATCTTGTGTGATGTCATTATCAATAAGATTTAATATATATAAGATTAATACCTTATTTTCAGCCAAAGTAGTAGCATTATCTGAATTTGAACTCATTAATAGCACTCCTTACTTTGTTTCATTTTTTTGCATTATATCATAACTTACAAAAAAAGTAAATTAATTAGAAAAAATATTTTAGAATAGGCTAAATAATGATATAATATATTAGTAAGAAAATGATAAAAAAGGAAAGTGATAAAAAATGAAAGAAGGAAAAATTGTTTTAGTAGGAACTGGGTTTGTTGGTATGAGTATGGCATATTCTATGCTGAACCGAGGAGGAATCAATGAACTTGTTTTAATTGATATTGACAAAGAAAAAACAAAAGGAGAAGAAATGGATTTATCTCATGGATTGCCCTATGCACCACAAAAAATGATGATAAAGGCAGGAGATTATTCGGAGTGCAAAGATGCCCAGATAGTCGTGATAACAGCTGGAATTGCTCAAAAACCGGGACAGACAAGATTAGAATTAGCAAAAAGCAATACTAAAATTGTAAAACAAATAACACAAAATATTATGAATAGCGGGTTTGAAGGGATTATAATAGTGGCAAGTAATCCGGTAGATTTAATGACATATGTTGTTTCAGAGGTAGCAGGGCTTCCTAAAAATAAAGTTATTGGTTCAGGAACTGTTTTAGATACTGCAAGACTGCGTTTTCTAATGGCAGATTATTTGAAAATATCCAGCAAAAATATTCATGCCTATATTATGGGAGAACATGGAGACTCGTCTTTTGTACCTTGGGAACATGCCTATGTAGGATGTAAAAGAATAAAAGATGTTATGAAAGATAACCAATATCCAATGGAGGATCTAAATAGAATTCATAGAGGTGTTGTTGATGCAGCCTATGAAATTATTCAAAAGAAAAAAGCAACTTACTATGGAATTGGTATGGCATTAAATCGATTAGTAAGAGCTATTTTAGATAATGAAAATGCAATTTTAACAGTATCAACTTATCTAGAAAAAGGACAATACGGACAACAAGATATTTATATAGGGGTACCTGCTGTTATTAATAAAAATGGAGTAAGAGAGTTATTGGAATTAGATTTAAATAAAGAAGAACAGGAAAAATTAAATAATAGCTGCAAACTTTTAAAAGAAATGAGGAAAAAGTCGATTGATAAAATCATAAAAGAATAGAAGTGAAAAGTAACAATTCATTTACAAAATGAGTTGTTTTTTATTTCTTTTAATTATGCTGAAAATTTTTTACAAAAAAGGTGTTGACATACGGAAAAAAGCATTGTATAATATATAAGCATGAATTAAGCGATGAAACTGAATGTGGCTACATCCTACGATTCCGTAGGGATGGAGGGAACTTCAGTGGAGTATGTCATGGCAAAGACCAGGCGGTAAGTTTGATATAACAGCACTTATCCCAGAATTATCATGCATATTTTGGGATTTTATGTAGGTGATATTCAAAACACCAGAGTGCGTTTTAACTTGCCACGGTAATTTTGATAGCAAAACAAGCTATCTACATAAAAATAAGAAGGAGGGAAAATTACGATGGCAAACACAGTAGCAACAAGTGAAAAAATTAGAATAAGACTTAAAGCATATGACCATGTAGTTTTAGATCAGTCTGCTGAAAAGATAGTAGATACTGCTAAAAAAACAGGAGCAAAGGTTTCAGGTCCTATTCCATTACCAACGCAAAAAGAAGTTGTAACTATTTTACGTTCTCCACACAAATACAAGGATTCAAGAGAACAATTTGAAATGAGAACGCATAAAAGAGTTATAGACATTCTTTATCCAACACAAAAAACAGTTGATAGTCTAATGAAACTAGAATTACCAGCTGGTGTTGATATTGAAATTAAATTATAATTCTATTTTATAAAGATAGAATAAAACAAAGACTACATATAAATGTAGACAACAAGAACCAAGCTGGTATACATTTAATGAGAATAAAATAAATGAAATTTAAATGCCAGCCAATAGTTAGGAGGAAAAACAATGAAAAAGGGAATTATCGGTAGAAAGATCGGTATGACACAAATTTTTGATAAAAAAGGAAATGTGATTCCAGTAACTGTTATTGAAACGGCAGGAAATATCGTTGCACAAGTAAAAACGGTTGAAACAGATGGATATAACGCTATCCAATTAGGATATGGAGAGATAAAAGATAAACATATCAACAAACCAGAAGCAGGACATTTTGCAAAAGCAAAATTAACTAACAAAAAACATTTAAGAGAATTTAGAATAGATTCTATAGAAAACTATAAAGTTGGAGATGAAGTAAAAGCAGATATCTTTGCTGCTGGAGAAAAAATAGATGTTCAAGGAACAACAAAAGGAAAGGGATTCCAAGGTGTTATTAAAAGGCATGGTCAACATAGAGGACCAATGGGACATGGATCGATGTATCATAGAAGACCAGGTTCAATGGGATCAACTTCAACACCAGGTAGAGTATTTAAAGGTAAAAAACTCCCAGGACATATGGGAAGAGTTACTGTTACAATACAAAACCTAGATGTTGTAAGAGTAGATATGGATAAAAATGTAATTTTAGTAAAAGGTAGTGTTCCAGGACCAAAAGGTGCTATCTTAAAAGTAAAATCAGCTGTAAAGGCTAGCAAATAGAAAGGAAGGAGGAATCTACATCATGCCAAAAGTAGACGTATATGATATAAAAGGTAAAAAAGTAAGTGATATAGAATTAGCAGATACTGTATTTGGAATCGAACCAAATGAAAACATTGTACATAGTGTACTTGTTAATTATCTAGCTAATCAAAGACAAGGTACACAAAGTACAAAAACAAGAGCAGAAGTTCGTGGTGGTGGTAAAAAACCATGGAGACAAAAAGGAACAGGTAGAGCAAGACAAGGTTCTATTAGAGCTCCACAATGGATAAAAGGTGGTATTGCATTAGGACCAAAACCTCGTTCATACAAATATACGGTAAATAAAAAAGAAAGAAAACTTGCTATTAAGTCAATATTAAGTTCTAAAGTATTAGAAAAAGAATTAACAGTAGTTGATAAATTAGAATTAAAAGAAATTAAAACAAAATCAATGGTAAAAGCTTTAGCTGCATTAAAATTAGAAGGAAAAACATTAATTGTTCTTTCAGAGAAAAATACAAATGTTGTAATGTCAGCAAGAAACATAGAAGGCGTTAAAACAATTACAGCTAACAACATCAATGTGTTTGATTTATTGAAGTATAGCAATCTAATTTTACCAGTTGACACTGTTAAAAAATTAGAGGAGGTGTACGCTTAAATGAAACCAGAAGAAATTATAATTGCACCAGTTGTTACTGAAAAGAGTAATGACCAATTACAAGAAGGTAAATACACTTTCGAAGTGAATAAAAAAGCAACAAAAGTAGAAATAGCAAAAGCGGTTGAGAAACTTTTTGAAGTTAAAGTATTAAAAGTAAATACAATGAATGTGAATGGTAAAAAGAAAAGAGTAGGATACCATGTAGGTAAAACTTCAGATTGGAAAAAGGCTATTGTTACAATTGATACAAACCCAGAAGAAAAGACATATTTAGAAAAAGGTGGAAAACAAACTAAAATTTCTAAGAAATACAAGGATTCAATTGATGAATTTATGGGAGCATAAGAATTGCCCAAAAACAATATGATAAAATTAAATAGTAATTAGAAAACAACCTTAATTCAAAATTATCTGGAAAAATACCAGGAAAATAAAGAATATCTGTAAATGGAACAGGAAAAAATCCATTAATAATGAAAAGGAGAGATTAAAATTATGGCAATGAAACATTTTAAACCATATACACCATCAAGAAGAAATATGACAGTTTCAGACTTCTCAGAGGTTACGAAAAAAACTCCTGAAAAATCATTACTTGCGAAGAAAAGAAAAAACGCAGGTAGAAACTCATATGGTAGAATTACAGTAAGACATCAAGGTGGTGGAAATAGACAAAAATATAGAATAGTAGATTTTAAAAGAAATAAAGATAATATGCAAGCAACCGTAATAGGTATTGAATATGACCCAAATAGAAGTGCTAATATTGCATTAATTCAATATGAAGATGGAGAAAAAGCATATATCCTAGCTCCACAAGGATTAACAGATGGAGATAAAGTAATATCAGGAGAAACAGTTGATATAAAACCAGGTAACTGCATGCCAATCAGCTCAATTCCAGTAGGAACTTTAATTCATAACATTGAATTAAATCCAAAACAAGGTGGAAAATTAGTAAAAGCTGCAGGTCAAAGTGCACAATTAATGGCTAAAGAAGGAAAATATGCACATGTAAGACTTCCATCAGGAGAAATGAGATTAGTTTTAGCAAAATGTAGAGCAACAATTGGAGTGATAGGAAATAGTGATCACGAAAATGTTAAAATAGGTAAAGCTGGTAGAAAAAGACATATGGGTATCAGACCAACGGTTAGAGGATCTGTTATGAATCCAGTAGATCACCCACATGGTGGTGGTGAAGGTAGAGCTCCAGTTGGACACGCAGGACCAATGACACCTTGGGGTAAACCAGCTCTTGGATATAAAACAAGAAATAAAAAGAAATTATCGAATAAATTTATTGTAAAGAGAAGAAACAGTAAATAGGAAGGAGGACATTTTAATATGTCAAGATCAAGCAAGAAGAAACCATTTGTAGAAGAAAAGTTATTAAAAAGAATAGAAGCTATGAATGAATCAGGAAAAAAAGAAGTTTTAAAAACATGGTCAAGAGCTTCAACTATATATCCACAAATGGTTGGTCATACAATAGCTGTACATGATGGAAGAAAACATGTTCCAATTTATATAGCTGAAGAAATGATAGGTCATAAATTAGGTGAATTTGCTCCTACAAGAACTTATAGAGGTCATGCAGGAGAAAAGACAACTAAGGTTAATAAATAGAAAACTAAGAAATTAGTTAAGGAGGTAAATAAAGTGCAAGAGCAAGAAACAGTAATAAAAAACGAAGCTAAAGCAACTCTTAAATTTGCAAGAATATCAGCCAGAAAAGTAAAAATAGTAGCAGATTTAATTAGAGGAAAAGATGTTGATGAAGCTTTAGCAATCGTAAAATTCACGCCAAAAGCATCATCAGAAATAATTGAAAAACTATTAAAATCAGCAATTGCAAATGCTGAAAATAATCATGATATGAAACATGAAAATTTATATGTTGCTGAAATCTATGCTAATCAAGGGCCAACTTTAAAAAGAATTAGACCAGCAGCAAAAGGATCAGCAGTAAGAATTAGAAAAAGAACAAGTCATATAACAATATGCTTAAAGGAAAGAGATTAAAATAAGAAGGAGGACGCGTTAAAAAATGGGACAAAAAGTGCATCCAACAGGTGTAAGAGTTGGGATAATTAAAGATTGGAACTCTAAATGGTATGCAGATTCTAATAATTTTGCAGATTATTTAGTAGAAGACCAAAAAATCCGTAAATTTTTAAAGAAAAAATTATATCTTGCTGGAATTTCTAAAATTGAAATAGAAAGAACAGTAAAAGCTATAAAAGTAAACTTATACACTGCAAAGCCAGGAATTGTTATAGGAAAAGGTGGAGCAGGAGTAGAAAGCATCAAAGAAGAACTTACAAAATTAATAGGAAAAGATGTTAATTTAAATATTGTAGAAGTAAAAAATATTGATATTGATGCTCAATTAGTAGCAGAAAATATTGCAGGACAACTAGAAAGAAGAATTTCATTTAGAAGAGCTATGAAACAATGTATGCAAAAATCTATGAAAGCAGGTGCTTTAGGAATTAAAACTTCAGTATCTGGAAGATTAGGTGGAGCAGACATGGCTAGAACTGAATTCTATAAAGAGGGAAACATACCGTTACAAACTTTAAGAGCTGATATTGATTATGGATTTGCAGAAGCAGATACGACTTATGGAAAAATCGGTGTAAAAGTTTGGATCTATAAAGGAGAAGTGCTTCCAGAAAGACCAATGGAAGGAGGAGACAAATAATGCCATTAATGCCAAAAAGAACAAAACATAGAAAAATGCAAAAAGGTAGAATGAGAGGAAAAGCAACAAGAGGAAATAAAGTTACAGATGGTGAATATGGAATTCAAGCTGTAACAGGAGCACTAGTTACAGGTAACCAAATAGAGGCTGCCAGAATTGCTATGACTCGTTATATAAAAAGAGGTGGAAAAGTTTGGATAAAAATCTTCCCAGACAAACCAATAACTGCAAAACCAATTGGTACTCGTATGGGTAAAGGTAAAGGTGCTCCAGAATATTGGGTAGCAGTTGTAAAACCAGGTAGAGTTATGTTTGAAATAGCTGGTGTACCGGAAGAAACTGCAAGAGAAGCCTTAAGACTTGCTATGAACAAACTACCTAACAAAACAAAATTTGTAGCAAGAGAAACTGAAAAGGTAGGTGAAAATGATGAAGATAAATAAAATTAGGGAAATGTCTTCACCAGATTTAGAGAAAGAATTAGGTGAACTAAAAACAGAATTATTTAAATTAAAATTTAGTTTAGCTACTAATGGATTAGATAATCCAATGAAAATAAAAGAAGTAAAAAGAGATATAGCTAAAATAAATACAGTATTAACAGAAAGAAAAATGTTAGACAGTAAAAAAGCTTAAGAAAGGAGAAATCTAAATGGAAGGAAGAAATCTTCGTAAGGTTATGGTTGGAACAGTTTTATCAAATAAGATGGATAAGACAGTTGTAATAGCCGTTGAAACAAGCGTAAGTCACAAAGTATATGGAAAAACAGTAAAAAGAACTTATAAATTGAAAGCCCATGATGAAGAAAATGTTTGCCAAATTGGTGACAAAGTAAAAGTAATGGAAACAAGACCACTTTCTAAAGATAAAAGATGGAGAGTTGTTGAAGTTATGGAAAAAGTAGAGTTAAAATAAGAGCAAATGAATATAAGAAGGGAGGAACCATAAATGATCCAACAACAAACAAGATTAAAAGTAGCGGATAATACAGGAGCCAGAGAACTTATGTGCATTAGATGTTTAGGTGGTTCATACAGAAAAACATCTAACATCGGTGATATAATTGTTGCATCTGTTAAATCAGCAACACCAGGTGGAGTTGTAAAAAAAGGCGATGTAGTAAAAGCTGTTATTGTAAGATCTAAAAAAGGATTAAGAAGACCAGATGGTTCATATATAAAATTTGATGAAAATGCAGCAGTAATAATTAAAGAGGATGGTACACCAAGAGGAACACGTATCTTTGGTCCAGTTGCAAGAGAATTAAGAGAAAAGGACTATATGAAAATACTTTCATTAGCCCCAGAAGTTTTATAAGTTGTTAGCAAAATAAGAGGCTACAATTTGTTAATAAAACTAAATGAAGAAAGGTTATAAACCTTAAATAAAGTAACAAAAAATGAAGAAAAGGAGGCAAACTCTCAATGAAGATAAAAAAAGGAGACAATGTGCAAGTTTTATCAGGAAATGACAAAGGTAAAACGGGAGAAGTTTTAGAAGTTATACCAAAACTTGATAAAATAGTTGTTAAAGGCGTAAATGTTAGAAAAAAACATATTAAAGCTAGAAAACAAGGAGAGGAAAGCGGAATTATATCAATAGAGTGCGCTATACCAAGTTCAAAAGTAAATGTAGTATGTCCTAAATGTGGAAAACCTACAAAAGTTGGTTATGGTGTAGAAAAAGATGAAAAAGTTCGTATTTGCAAAAAATGCGGAGCTAAATTAAAATAAGAAAGGAGGATTAACTAAATCATGGAAAAATTAAAAGAACAATATGAAAAAGAAGTAATCCCAGCATTAATGAAAAAATTTGAATATAAATCAGTTATGCAAGTTCCAAAACTTGATAAAAT
>CANRKZ010000020.1 GCA_947631335.1 uncultured Clostridia bacterium | reverse complement strand
ACTAACACTACAGTTTTTATTCTATTCATTCCAAAAGGCTTTGTAAGTTTTGTAAGCTGAATATACATCATATTTACTTGTTACTTCATATGGTGCATGCATAGAAAGTACTGGAACTCCGCAATCAATTACATCTGCTCCTTTATTAGCTAAAATGTATGCTATTGTTCCTCCTCCTCCAACATCCACTTTTCCAAGTTCTGCAACTTGATATTTGATATTGTTTTTTTCTAATATATTTCTTACCCATGCAACATATTCTGCATTTGCATCAGATGCTCCTGACTTTCCTCTTGCACCTGTATATTTGTTTAAGCTAATTCCTTTTCCTAAAAATCCTGCATTATATTTGTCAGAAACAGAAGCATAAATTGGATCATATCCTGCATCTACGTCAGATGATAACATTTTTGAAAAACAAAACACTTTATCTAATAAATTAGGTTTATTTGCTCCTAGTTTATTTAAAATTTCAGAAATAAAGAAATCAAACATATGTGATTCCATTCCTGTATTTCCCATACTTCCTATCTCTTCTTTGTCAGATAAAATACATACGGCAGTATTTTTTACTGTTTGTAATTCCATCATAGCTTGTAGAGAAGTATAGGCACATACTTTATCATCTTGTCCATAAGCTGCTACCATACTTTCATCAAATCCTAAGCTTCTTGCTCTAAAAGCTGGGACTAATTCAATCTCTGAACTAGTTAAATCTAATTCTGTTATTCCATATTTATGATTTAAGATATTTAAAATATTTAACTTTACTTTTTCAGAAACTTTTTCATCCTCATATGGAATACTTCCAATTAGTAAGTTCAAATTTTCTCCTTCTATACCATTTTTCAATTTTTTATCCATTTGTTCTTGAGCTAAATGTGGTAATAAATCGGTAATGGTAAAAATAGGATCATTTTCATCTTCCCCAATATTAATTTCTACTTTTTCCCCATTTGCTTTTACAATTACTCCATGCATACTAAGCGGAATTGTTGTCCATTGATACTTTTTAATTCCACCGTAATAATGCGTTTTAAAATAAGCAAGTCCTGTGTCTTCATATAGTGGATTAGGCTTTAAGTCTAATCTCGGAGAATCTACATGTGAACCTATAATATGTAGTCCCTCTTCTATTGACTTTTCCCCAATAATAGCTAGATACATACTTTTATCTCGATTGACAAAATAGATTTTATCTCCTGGCTTTAAGGTTTCAAATTCTATAATATCTTTGTACCCATTTTCATCTGCCATTTTTCTTGCTTTTTTAATAAACTCTCTTTCTGTTTTAGCATTATTAAGAAAGTCTATATATTTTTCTGATAAATTAAATATTTCCTGTTTTTGATTAGAATCTAGATCTTCCCATCCTACTTTTTTTTGATTAAAAAGTTTTTGTTTCAAATCTTCTCCCATAATAATCCTCCTTCGTAATAATAAAATGGAATCGATATATTCCTTATTTTTTATTAGTATATCATTATATTTATTATTTTGCTACATTTTTTATGATTTATTCCAAAAAATTGGTTATACTATTTTTAGAGGTGAATTTTATGAATTCTTTATGGATATCTGATAGTAATGAAAATAAATTATTTGACACAAAACTTTTAGAAAAAAACGTGAATACTCAAAATATTTTTTTAGAAACTGATATATGTATTGTAGGAGCAGGTATTTTTGGTCTTACTTGTGCTTATTACTTAAGTAAACTCGGTTATAAGGTTACTGTTCTTGAAAAATATAAAATAGGAGAAAAAACAACTGGGCATACAACGGCAAAAATCACAAGCCAACATGGTTTTTTTTATGATTATTTAACAAAATCTTATGGCCAAAAATTTGCGAAAGATTATTTAGAAGCCAATGAACAAGCCATATCTAATGTAAAAAGCATTATCGATAGCGAAAAAATTAAATGCGATTTTGAATATCAAAATAATTATGTTTATACTACAAAAAAAGAAGATTTAAAAGCAATAAAAAAAGAAATATCTGCGGTTCAAAACTTAGGCTTTAATTGTGAATTTGTCACAAAAACAGGTCTTCCTTTCGAAATTGAGGGAGCCATTTGTTTTAAAAATCAGGCACAATTTCATCCTTTAAAATATTTATTTGGTTTATGTAAAAGTATTCAGAATCAAGGTGGTCAGATTTATACAGATACCACTGTTTTTGATGTAAAAAAAGAAAGCTCAGATTATATTACTTTTTCTAATAACTTTAATATTAAATCTAAATATGTTATCATTGCAACTCATTATCCTTTTATTAATTTTCCAGGGTTTTATTTTACAAAAATGTATCAATCTACATCTTATATTATTGCAATTGATCCTAAAAAAACTTTATTTAAAGGTATGTATATTTCTGCAAGTAACCCTATTTTCTCTTACAGAACTGCAAAATATAAGAATAAAGAACTATTGTTGATAGGTGGAGGAGATCATAAAACTGGCAATCCTTGCTCTTATAAAGATAGTTATGGTTTATTAGAAAAAGAGGCAAAAAAATATTATCCAAATTGTGAAATTTTATTTCGTTGGAATACCAGAGATTGTATTCCTTTAGATAAAATTCCTTATATTGGTGCTTATTCTTCTATGATGCCACATATGTATGTTGGAACCGGCTTTAAAAAATGGGGTATGACCTCTTCTAATGTTGCAGCTAATATTATTGCTGATATGATCTGTGGTAAAAAAAATAAATTTGCTTATTTATTTGATCCTTCCCGTCTAAAACCAATTAAAAATAGAAATGAACTAAAAAATATGATTATACAATCCACTAATTCTCTTTTACTAAACAAATTAAAAAGTGCTAATATGAATTTTGATGAAATTACAAATGATTCTGGTAGTATTGTTGAAATAAATCATGATAAAGTAGGTATTTATAAAAATCCTGAGGGGAAAATTTATGCTGTAAAACCAGTTTGTACCCATTTAGGGTGTTTACTTTCTTGGAATGACGTCGATAAAACTTGGGACTGTCCTTGTCATGGATCTAGATTTAATTTCGATGGAAAAAACTTATACGACCCTGCATTTAAGGATTTAGAGGTCTATAACTTAGAATAATAGTTTTTCTATTTTAAATTTTTTACTTTTATTTCTTATTTTTTACTGTTTTTTATTGACTTGTAGCTTTTTTTTTGCTACAATGCTTTTAGAATAAATCATATATTTATATGTTTATTTTTTGTTTATTGAACTAGATTCTCCTTAAAAAGTAATCTAGTTCTTTATTTTTATTAATTTTAATAAATATTAAAATTTCTTATAGGGAAGATCTGAAAATGATAAAACAAACTGCTGGTAGAGATAATTTAGGAAATTTAGTACCTAAATTTCCTAAATTAATGATGCTGTATTATTTGGGCAAATATGGTCAAGAGAAGATAAACTATCTTTAAGAGATAGAAGTATCATTACGATTTCTTCTTTAATGCCTCAAGGTTTATATCCGCAATTAAATTCTCATTTATTATTAGGAGAACAGCATGGTATAACAAAAGAAGAAGCGATAGAAATAGTGACTCAACTTGCTTTTTATTGTGGGTAGCCAAAATCATGGTCTATCTTTCCTTTAATTAATGAAATATATGCGAATAACAATACAAAAGAGATTCACGGTGGGGCTTTTCGAATGGGGAATCCTAATGTTAATTTTTCACAATATTTTAAAGGAAATTCTTATTTAAAAATATTAGGAAGTGTCGGTGAAGTTAGTCTTGCAAATGTAACATTTGAACCTAAATGCAGAAATAATTGGCACGTTCATAAAGCTAAAAAAAAGTGATGGACAAATTTTAATTTGTGTTGAAGGAAAAGGTTGGCATCAAGAAGATTGAAAAGAAATATTACGCTTTTTTATAAAATATTAGAATGAGTACAAAGACACAACACCATGTTTAATGTTCATTCCAGTAAAGGAAGCTGGAATAAATGATGACATTAAACTTGAACAATATCTAAGTGAAGAAGGTATGGATTTATTGTTTAGTGATATTATTTCTGGAAAAATAAATCCAATAAAAAATGTATGTTGTAAAAAAACGATTACGCCAGAAAAACTTTCATATGTTGATTTGTCTCCAATTCTTCTAAAATTTGATATTGAAAAAAAGTAGCTAAAAAAGCTGAATCTATAAATCAACCAAATCAAAGAATAATTAAAGACGATGGAGAAGAAAGATAAATAATAATCTTGGAAAAATCTGTTATTAATGTTGGAGGAAAATATGAATTTTAAAAAATATAAAAATATACATTTAACTAAAGAAATAGATAATGCAAATTGCATAACTCATTCAGGTAAATTTCATGTTGATGATGTAATATCAACAATCTTTTTAAGTAAATTAAAGGAAAGCATTATTTTAATAAGAGTTCCTACTGTTAAAAATATTAATATAGAAAATAAAATAGTGTATGATATAGGGCTTGGAGAGTTTGATCATCATCAAAAAAATAGAAATGGACAGAGAAAAAATGGAATTTATTATTCCTCAATTGGATTATTATGGAATAAATTTGGAAAAAAATATTTAGAAAGTTTAAAAGTAAAGCATATAGACAAAACTTTTCAGTACATAGATGACGAATTAATCCAATATATAGATGCAACAGATAATATGCAAATAGAATATTTGGAAAATAAAATATCACCAGATTTTATAAAATTATGTAATCCAGAGTGGAATGAAAATATATCTGAAGATGAAGCTTTTATTAATGCTTTAAAATTAGCAGATGAATTTTGGAATATTTACATCAAACATTCAATAGCTGAAGTTGAAGCAATAGATATAATTCTAAATAAAATAAGTAAAAGTAAAGAGTGCTATGTTGTATTTGATAATGAAATTCCATATAGAAAAGCAATAAAGCTTTATAATGGAAATAAAGTTAAATATATAATATTAAAATCACGAAGAGAAGGATATGAAATTAGAACATTAACAGATGAATGTAAATTTAAAGAAGAACTAATTAAATCTGTTAATATAAATGTAGCTATAAATTTAACGGGAATAAATGAATTAATATATGTGGATAATCATGCAAAATTATGTTGCACCAAAACATTAGAAAGTGCAATTCAACTTGTAAAATATAACGAAGATAAATAATCAAATTAGAATAGATGTGATATAAAAATGAGTGTTAATTTCTTAGAAAATAATGAACAATTTTCAAAATCATTTGATGCAATTTCAGAAAGTGATTTTTATAAGGGATTAACTCCAGAACTTGGATATCAACATAAACTAGGACATATTCAAAAAGTTATACTTTTTTCAAAAATTATTGCACAAAACGAAAACTTAAATGAACAACAAACTAAGATATTATTAGTTTCAGCTGCTTTTCATGATTCTGGGAGATTACAGGATAAAGATAATGGAGAACATCGAGAGTTATGTGCAGAAATTGCTGGAAAATATTTAAAAGAAAATTTTCCTGATGAATTGGTTGTAGAAAATGATAATGCAAAAACTTTACAATTATTAAGACATAATTATAAGGTGAAAAATAGAGGAATACGAAAAGAAGAAAAAGACATTCCCATGAAAATCGTTAAATTATTGTTTAAATATGTTTTTGAAAATATAAAAATAGAAGAAAGTAGAAATAAAGATTGCAATAAAATAGCAGAAGATACTCTTGAATTATAATAATATTATATGTTACAATATCTATTAATATATGATGAAAAATTTATTGCCATAGGCTTCACACGAATATATAGAATATTATAAAAATATATAACAGTAAAAAGATAAAACTTTTTTATAAAATTTCAACTTTTTTGCATATAAATAACTTATCTACATCTATTTTACCTCTTTTTAGTTTGTTCTTTTTTAAACTCCTTTTTCTCATATATTAACTTGCATTCTTTTAATTTCTAAAATGCTTTTGTAGTAGTTTTGTCTGATAAATTCAGTAATTCTTGTACTTCTTTTCTAGTAAATATTAAAAATACATTACCTTTTTCATCAAACCAATTATTCTTTTTAGATAAGAGTACTCTATTTAATAGAAAGCAATAAAGAATTTTACTATCTGAATTTAGTTTGTATTTATAATTTTTATTAAAAAACAATTCCATAGGTATTTGATAATATAGATGTTCAAAACATTCATTAGCTTTATATGGTATAAATTCCATAACTCAAGTTCTCCTTTCTTTTTAATTTGAAGAACTTTAAAATATTGATATTTAGCTAAAAATAGTTTTGTTGAAGTTTGTTGAAACTTTTTTTGAACTTGAAAAATATTTGTTGAAATTTTTTGTTGAAGAAAATAAGCAAATTTTATAGAATTTTTCTGAACTCAAAAAAATTATGCTATTCTTCATTTTAATTGAAAAATAGCATAATTCATAATTTTTGAATTTTTGTAAATTCTCTTAAATTCCCTTAAAAAAGGGTTAAAAATGGTCGAGGTGACAGGGATCGAACCTGCGACCTCATGGTCCCAAACCACGCGCGCTACCAACTGCGCTACACCTCGATATGATATTTTATTTCTAAACGCTTATATATAATAACACATTTTTTTTTACTTTGCAATATTTTTTAAGATTTTTTACTAATTTCTATTGAATATTTTTATAAAGCAATGTATAATAGCTAGTAGTTTAGCTAAATTATTATGCGAAAACTAAAAAAACATTTGTATTATATATATCATATATTTTTATATGCGCCCATAGTCTAATTGGATAGAATAGCAGGCTACGAACTTGCAGACGGGGGTTCGAATCCCTCTGGGCGCACCATTAAAAATTTTTTTAATGTCTATTTTTTAAATAATTAAATATCTACTAATTGAAAATTTAAATATAAATATCAAAAACTATTATACTTTATGCTTTTAAAATATCTTTAATAACTTCCCCTGCTATGATTAAACCTGCGACAGATGGGACAAAGGATATGCTTCCTGGGACTTGATTCCTAATTATATTATTACTTTCTGTATCACTAGAAAAAATGGAATTGTTTTTACAGCTACTTTCTGATACTTGTTTTAGTTTTATCGGTTCTTCTTTTGAATAAACTACTTTTAGATTTTTTATTCCTCGTGTTCTTAATTGTTTTCTCATTACCTTTGCCAAAGGACATACACTAGTCTTATAAATATCAGTTACTTCAAATTTTGTAGGATCTAATTTATTGCCTGTTCCCATACTCGAAATAATTGGTATATTTAATCTATTTGCCCTCTCCACTAATTCTATTTTTGCTGTAATAGTATCTACTGCATCTACAACATAATCTACTGTTTTATCTAGTATTTGCCTACTATTAGGCATAAAAAATTCTTTATACACTCCTACCTTTGCATTTGGATTAATTTCCAAAATTCTTGACTTTTCTACTTCAACTTTATATTTTCCAATCGTCTTTTTCGTTGCAATAATTTGTCTATTAAGATTAGATAATGCTATCTTATCGTTATCTACTAATATAAAATTTCCTATTCCTGCTCTTACTAATGCCTCAACTACAAAAGAGCCTACTCCCCCAATTCCAAATACAGCAACTTTTGATTTTTCTAACTTTTCAATTCCTTCTTTTCCAACTAATAATTCGGTTCTTGAAAATTGATCTAACATCTTTATCTCCTTTTATTTTTTACTATAATTAGATAATAATATTTCTAAAAATTTCTTAAACTATATCTGTTATTTCAGGGTTGTCCTCTAATATTTTATCTACTATATTTTGCTCCATATGAAAAGGAATTACATATCCTCCTAGTGACTTTGCTTTTTCCTGTAAAATTGGTATTTCTTCATTAATATAAATTTTTGCTTTACCTTTACCATTTTTTGCTTCTTGAACTAAATTAGAAACTGGAGAGTTACCATCAAATGCTACTACTACAGAACTTCTTCTTTCAAAAATTTCATAATTAAAACTTTTGTAAATACCTAATTCTTCTGTTTCAGTAGAAATACAAACACCATCTATATCCTTTAGTAAATTATCTCTTTCTTCTTTTGAAACTAACTTTGGGATAATAGCATTAATTTCGAATTTTTTATGCATCTCCTTTGAAATGTCAATAATTGCTTTTTCATACCCTTGCATTTTATGTCCAATTACAAAATATGCTTTTTCAGAATTCACCTTTTCAATTAATCTCTTCAGAATTTCTTTTCCTTCCCTGGTTAATACTGTTTCTCTTCCTTTTGAATTAAAACTTCCACCTGCTATAATAATAGGAACTTTATTTTCTGGTAGTTTTTTTATTTTCTCATATAATACTGTTTCTGACTCTAAATTTGAATTGAGTCTTAACTTTATTTTTTTCTTACTACTTATTTTTCTATTCTGATCTTCTAATTTCAAAATAGCTTGCCTTAAATCTCTTCCATTTAAAAACTTTTCAAATATTTTCTTCTTATTTTCAAAATATATTTTGTTATTTTCTAAGATTTCTTTTTCTACTTCTCTCATTTTTATAAAGTCTGTATCTTTTAATCCAAGTAAATTTTGTAAAGCTAATTGTTCTTCAATAGTATCACTTCCATAAATTCCGCATCCGTCGGTCCCTTGTACGCATTTAACACCATTTTCAATATACTGTTTTAAAGGATGGTTTTCTAAAGCATTTAAATTATTTAACCTCACATTTGATGTTAATTGAAATTCTAATATTGCTTTCGATTTTTTTAGATTTTCTATCAATTTTTTTCCTTCATCAGAGTTTAAATCCGGGGTATATAGACCGTGTCCAATCCTTACTCTTGGAATTTTTTTACCTTTTGGAGTTGCTTCTATTACACTTTCAATTGATTTTGATACATTTTCTCTTAAGCTATCATTTTCTCCTGCATGGATCCTAATTGTAAAATTCTCATCTTCATTTACTACATAATTAACAAGTTGTTGTATAACTGGCTTTAACTCTGTAATATCATTGATTTCTTCTCCAATAAAATCACTTCCTACTACATAAGGACTCTTTGCAACTGCTTTTATAACATCTAAATTATCTCTTAAATAGGATCTACTCGTTTCTTGATCTTTTATAATCGTTAATGGAATTCTTCGTATTGCTGCTAGAAATCTTATTTTCACTCCAGTTTCTTCTTCTATATGTGGCATAATTTCATGTATTTCTTCTAAATAGTTAATTGCTGCATCTCCTATTTTTACCAGTTCTGTATCTGCTATCTCTACATATTCAATTCCTTGTTTTTGATATTCTCTTGCTATCCATAATAATTTGTCTTGTCTTAATGTATTTGATTCGTATTTACTTCCTTTCTTATGATCTTGTAGTATTTTTTTTGTGTATTTTTGAATATCTCCTTCTGGTATTTTGTCTAAATTCTTTATTTGTATTTTTTCTTCTGATTCAACTCCTTTAGCAAAAACATAGCGATAAAGATATACTTTTTCTAAATTTGTAAAAACAGCTTGCCCATCTTTTAAAATAACTAAGCTATTTCTAATTTTGGAAAGATTATACTCCGCATGTTTTAAATTGTTTAATATAAAATCAGCAAAATTAATAAAAGTATTATCGTCTATTTTTCTTGTCAAATATTTCCCCGTAAGATTACAATTTTGAAATTTTTTTTCTACCTGCTTTCTTTGATCTAATATATTCTTTTCTTGTTCTTCTGTCATCTTTAATTTTAATTTTTTTATATAATACAAAGGATATCTTATTTGACGTGCTATTCCTAATGCAATTAAAACATCCGGTGTTAAATTTGCATTCATGTGTGTATGTAGATCTGTTCTAAATTTAGATTTTTTTAAGATATAAGATTTTACAATTGTTTTTTCAATTGGTAATTTATAATTTTTAGTTTGTGACATCAAAGTCTTTGAAATAGCAGGAATTTTCGCCTTAATTTCTACTGTTCCATCCTCAAATATATTAGCAATTTTTATTCCACCTAATCTAAATATATAAACAATCTGATTGTCTCCATTAATACTAGCAGGTATTGTACCTGTTATTATTTTCATATCTCTTTCATTTTTAATCGTATTACAATTGCATAATTTTGCTAAATTTGTTATTAAATTTCCTGTGTTATGATTGGGAGTTTCAAGTACATATTTTATTTCATCTTCGCCTAGTCGATATAAATTAACAATAATATCTTTTTCTTTATCTAAATAAAACTTATTTAATATCATGTCCTTCATTTTATACCTCCCTATATCTATTAAAAATTGTTTATTTATTATTTTAACATATTTCTTTATGTGTTGCAAGTTTTATGTTGACTTTCAATCTGTAATTTTCATTTTCACCTATTAATTTTAATTTGTTAATCTATATTGTTATAATATTAGGTGTATTACACTTATTATATTTTATCATATTCAATTACAATTTTCCATATAATCTATTGGGTGAGTTTTTTGTTAATTAGGTCTTTTAAAATAAGTAAAAAAATACTAATTCTTTTTATCTTATTTGTAATTTTATTTGTTGGCATCCTTCTGTTCTATTCTCTTGCTAACGATATTTCAAATGATGCTAATGAAAATAACGGTACAGAAAATACTTTTATAAAATGGGTAGATTTTAATATTACATCTGAAGCTTTGAATTTAACTTCAAAACTTGATATCGATTCCCACAATAATAATGACGATATTACCTATAATTGGATAGAACTTTTATCTTATTTTGCTTGCAAAAATGGTGGAAACTTCAAAAATTTTAAAAAAAGTGATTTAAATAGTTTAGTAAAACAATTAAAGGAAGGTGAAACAATATCAGATTTAACACAAAATTTAAAATTTTATGATTATTATTATGAAAGTTATTCTGCCGTATTAGGTAATTTTATTGGAAACTATGCAATCGAAACAACTAATGAAGATGGAACAAAATCTTTAAAAGAAAATTACGGTTTAAAAGCATTTCTTCCCATTGCCAAAAATTACTCTTTTTCTCATTATGATGATTTTGGAAACTCTAGATCTTACGGTTTTAAGAGAACCCATTTAGGTAATGACTTAATGGGAAGTATTGGAACTCCTATTATTGCAGTAGAGTCTGGAATTGTCGAAAATTTAGGTTGGAATCAATATGGTGGATGGCGAATTGGAATTAGAAGTTTCGACACTAAGAGATATTATTATTATGCACATCTAAGAAAAAACCATCCTTATGCAGAAAATATAGAAGAAGGAAAAATAATAAAAGCTGGAGATGTAATTGGATATCTTGGTATGACTGGATATAGCATCAAAGAAAATGTTAATAATATCAATGTTCCTCATCTACATTTTGGAATGCAATTAATTTTTGATGAATCTCAAGTAGACAGTCCAAATGAGATTTGGATTGATGTCTATCAAATTATCGAATTTTTAAAAAAGAATCGTTCTGAAGTTTATATGAATAATAAAGAAACAAAAGATTATATTAGAAAATATGAATTTTATGAAGATGCTATTTTTGAATAAAATACTCAAAATTGACATATTATTTGCATTTTTAACAAATTTATGATATAATAATAAATATCCGTAAAGGAAATAAAAAGAAAAGAAGGAAAACCAATGAACGAATTAGATGAACTGTTAAAATTTTGCCGTATAAGAGGTGCTATTTTAACTGGACATTCGCCCGAGGATTACATAGGTCCTATATGTGAAAAAGTAACTTACAATGGTGACGTTATTGTTATTAAAACTTCTATTACGGCAGATGACATCACTCGTTATAGCGTAACAACTGTGTAACCTCCTTTTTTTCCACCCCTATAAGTTAGTTTAACTTTAGGGGTGGTTTTCTTTTTTGTATGATTTACTTTTTCCCAAGAGTAATAACAATCTCTCTATTAATTTTTCCTCTAGTAATTTTTAATGTAACACTTTCATTTGGCTTTTTAGTATAAATATATTCTCTTAAATCATTCATTGTGTTTAATTCAATATTATCTATATTTGTTATAATATCTGCTTCTTTTAACTCAGTATGATCTGCTGGTCCATTTTTTGTAATCTGTGCTACATAAATTCCCTTATTAAATTGGTTATTTAAATTGGTATTTAAATAAGGTACTACTTCTTTATCATAAGCATAAATTCCGATAATCGCTTCCTCAAAACTACCTGTTTGTTTAAAAGATTCGATAATTGGTTTTATGATATTAATTGGAATGGCAAAACCAATTCCTTCTGCTGTTGATATTTTTACTGTATTTATTCCTATAACGTCTCCATTTGAGTAAATCAGTGGTCCTCCACTATTTCCGTGGATTTATGGTCGCATCTGTTTGAATTAAATCTGTCATATAAGAAGATTTATTCTCTTCTTCAATTTTTATAGTTCTATTTTTAGCACTTATAATTCCAGAAGTTACCGTTCTTCTGAATTCAAATCCGTATTGGGTTTCCGTATAGCATAAACAGTTTCTCCTACTCGTATACTTTTCGAATTTCCTAAACTGACATAAGCTAAATTTTTAGCATCTATTTTTATAATCGACAAATCTAAATCCGTATCACTCCATACAACCATTCCATCATAATTGGATCCATTTTCTAAAGTAATATAGCACTTACTATACTTTCCCCCTGTTACATGTTCATTACTTACAATATATCCATCTTCTGTTACAATAAATCCTGTTCCAAGTCCTAATTCACTTTCTGTTGTTTTTGAAAATATAGTATTTCCAGGATCTTTAAGTTTTGAAATTCCCACTATTTTTTGTGCTGTTTCTTCTAAAACATCCGCTACTTTTTTACTACTTTCCTCCTCTTTTTCCACAGTTTGTTCCTGTTCTGAGGATTGTACTCTTGTTGCAACATAGTTGCTATTATCTATTTCTATATTTTGATATGTATTATACATAAAAAAAACTATAATCCAAATTAATGTTAATACTATAAATGATGTTATGGCCTTTATTTTAAATTTTAATTTTCTTTTTTTACTCAATCTATCCACCTCTATTTTAGTATTAACCATAATTAATATATTTAAACTAAAGTATGTATTAAAATACTTTCTTTTTCTATATTGTTATGATATATTATAAGAAAAATATTAAATATTTATATAAATATAACTCATAAAAAACATACAAAATAAGTTCCTTATATCTAAAAACTGCCTACTATTAAAAAATGTGATAGGATACTAGAAAAAGAAGTACACTAAAAACTTATAAACAAACTAGAAGAATATTATAAATTAATTAATATTTAAAAATTTTCTAAATAAAATATAGCACTTAATTCTATTGACAATTTTATGTATAAAAATATATAATTTAACTAGAAAATATAGGGGAATTTAGGGTGAAAAAGATGAAAAAGGATGTTTATGAATTAACCAATCCTCAAAAGAGTATTTGGTACACAGAACAATTTTATAATAATAGCAATATCAACAATATTGCAGGTTATTTAAAAATAAATAAACCTACTGATTTTAAAGCTTTAGAAAAGGCTTTTAATTACTTTGTTATAAAGAATGATTCTTTTAAAACAAAAATTTCTCTTGAGGATTCTTCTCCAAAACAATATTTTGATGACTTTATATATGAAAACATAGAAATAATAGATTTAAAAGACGAAACTCAACTTACAGAATTTGAAGAGTCTTTTCCAATGCAACATATTGATATATTTAGTAACTTTTTATTCTTAACAAAAATATTAAGATTTCCTGATGGTTCTGGTATTTTAGTTTTGATTGCACATCATTTAATTTCAGATGCTTGGACCATGTCACTAGTTCTTGAAGAAATATATCAAAATTATTTGCATATTGTTGGCGGTGAAGATATAGATTTAACACCTAATCCTTCCTACTTGGAATTTATAAGATCACAAACTGAATATATGAAAAGTAATAAATTTGAAAAAGATAATGAATTTTGGCAAGAAAAATTTACTACTTTACCTGGCGTAGTATCCTTTAAAAATAATTTAAAAACATCTATTAATGCTAATAGAAAAATATACTCTCTTAGCAAATCATTAGTCAATAGAATAGATGCTTTTTGTAAAAAAAATGGCTTATCTGACTATATATTCTTGTTAAGCATTTTTAGTATTTATTTTGGAAATATTTTTAATACTAATAATTTTATTATAGGAAACCCTGTTTTGAACAGGTCTAATTTTAGAGAAAAAAATATGACTGGTATGTTTGTTTCCATTATGCCATTTATCATTAATCTTCCAAAATCTATTTCATTTTTAGATTTATGTAATAATCTGGCTAAAGAACAAAAGAAAATGTATCGCCATATTCGTTTTCCATATCATAAAATTTTGGATTTTATTAGAAAAAATCATAATTTTTCAGATAGCCTATATGATATAGTATTTTCTTATCAAAATGCAACCGTACCATCTTTTTGTAAATGGTTACCTAGTCATTCTCAGGCAGAGTCTTTACAAATACACATTAAAAATGTTGCAGAAGAAACCAATAACTTATCCATTCATTATGATTTCTTAACTGATATATTTTCAGAAAAAGATATTGAATTAATGCATGAACGTATCTTAGGATTAATAAATCAGGTACTAAATAATCCTCAAGAAAATGTTGATACTTTAGAAATAATATCTAGTAGTGAAAAGAAACTCCTAAATAATTTTAATGATACTAAGACTAAATATAATAAAAGTTCTAATATAGTAAAAAGTTTCGAAAACATTGTAGAAAAATACCCCAAAAATATAGCTGTAATAGATAAAAACAATTCTTACACTTATGAAGAATTAAATAATAAAGCAAATTATTTAACTAAATATATAATTGATCAAAATATTTCAACTGATGTTATTGCATTTTCATTAAGCCGATCTGTAGATGTTGTTATTACCATTTTAGCTATTTTAAAATCAGGACATACTTATATGCCAATCGACCCTGAATATCCATCTGAAAGAATTAACTTTATGCTAGAAAACAGTAAAACTAATTTACTAATTACGAATGAAACATTTTGTAAAAAAATAGACTACAATGGAAATTGTATTTATTTTGAAAATTTATTATTTAATGAAAATATAGAAAATTTAAATATTTCTATTCCTTATGATAAACATTGCTATATCATGTATACTTCAGGTTCTACTGGTATACCAAAAGCAGTAACTATAAATCATTATAATGTTTTAAACTTTGTTCAAGCTATGCAAGATAGATTAGATTATACTCCATCAAAAAATAATAAAGTATTATCTGTTACAACTGTATGTTTTGACATATTTGTATTTGAATTATATCCTACTTTATTATCTGGATTAACACTTGTTATTGCTGATGAACTAGAAAGTAGGAGTCCAAAATTATTAAGCAATATTATAAAAAAACATAAGATATCAAAAATATTAACTACACCATCTAGAATAGAATTATTATTCTCAGATAATTCCTATTTAGATTCTTTGACATGTATAAAAGAATTTCTACTAGGTGGAGAACCTTTACCAAATTTATTATTAAGTAAGCTACAAGAACATACAAATGCTAGAATTGTTAATTTGTACGGTCCAACTGAAACAACTGTATATTCAACATTTAAAGATGTTACTAATAGTAATTTAATTACAATTGGTAAGCCTATAAATAATACAAAAATATATATTTTAAATGATAATAATCATCTTCAACCAATTGGCCTAGTTGGAGAAATTTGTATAGGCGGAGATGGTGTAGGAAGCGGATATTATTTAAATAATAAAAAGACTGAATCCGTATTTATCAATAATCCTTACGGAAATGATATTATATATAAAACTGGAGATTTAGGATATTGGAACTTAGATGGTGAATTAATGTGTTTAGGCAGAAAAGATCATCAAGTAAAAATACGTGGATATCGTGTTGAATTAGATGATATTAGTAATAATATTCTAAACTTTGAAGGTATAGATAAGTGCGTTGTAATTGATAGAACAGATAAAAATAAGAAAAAGTATTTATGTGCTTATATAGTATGTAACAAGGAAATTGATTTGTCAGAATTAAAAAAATATTTAGTAGATATCCTACCGCATTATATGATTCCAACCTATTTTGTAGAAATAGATAAAATTCCTTTAACTCTAAATCATAAAGTTGATAGAAAGGCCTTACCTGAACCAGATATCAGACAAATAGCAAACTTATCCACTTATACAAAACCTTCTACAAAAACAGAAAAAGATTTAGCCAAAGTTTTTAAAGAATGTTTATCTATCTCAAGAATCGGAATTCAAAATGATATATTTGACTATAATATTGATTCTCTTGATATCATAAGAATACAAACTAAAATGTTAGAATATAACTATAAATTAAACACTCAAGATTTTTACCAATATAGAACTATTCAAAACTTAGCTGAATTTATTGAAAATAAGAAAGATAAAAAAATAAATAATATTGATGAAAACTATTTAACTAATATTAATAATAGTTTTAATAAATATCCCTCTGTTATGCAATTTACTAGGAAAACATATAACCATATTCTTTTGCTAGGTTGTACAGGTTATTTAGGAATTCATTTATTATATGAACTTTTGACACAATCTAGTTGTAATGTTACTTGTATTATTCGTAGTAAAGATTCTAAATCACCTATTGATAGGCTATCTAAATTATATAGATTTTATTTCAATAGAAAACTTCCAACTGATAGAATTACAATTATAGATTCAGATATTACAAAGCCTAATTTAGGTTTAGGAGTTAGAAAGTGTAAAGAACTATTACAAACTATAGACCTAGTAATAAATTCTGCTGCTAATGTTAAATATTATGGAGATTATGAGAAATTTAAAAAAATAAATGTTGATGTAGTTCAAAGTCTGATTGCTTTATGTATTGAAAATACTATACAATTAATACACATATCTACACTTGGTGTTTCTGGTAATTATTTAGTTAATCATCAAAAAAATTACAATAATTTTGATGAAAATGATTTCTATATTGGTCAACAATATGATGAAAATGTATATATTCATACAAAATTTGAAGCTGAAAAATTAATATATGAAAAAATACAAGAGGGCTTATCTGCTAGTATTTTCCGTGTTGGAAATTTGACTAGTAGACATTCAGATGGTGGTTTTCAGCAAAACTTTGAAAGTAATGCTTTTTATAATATATTGATGATGATATTAAAATATCATATTTTACCCAATACTATGATTAATGAGTTTCTTGAATTTACACCTGTTGATTATTGTGCACAATCCATTTTAAAATTAATTTTCAATGTAGAAACTGATAAATATGTTTTTCATTTATTTAATGAGAACTATATACAAGTTTCTGAATTATTAAAAATATTTGATAGTTTAGGATTTAGAACATCCATTTTATCAGGAAATGAATTTAAACAAAGAATAGTTGCATTATCCAATCAATATCCTGAAGAAAATATTCTAAAAGGTGTAGTAAATGATTTAGATGATACTTTAGGTCTTTCTTTTTCAACAACTATAAATCAAAAAAATCTAAACACCAATTCTTGTTTAGAAAGTTTAAACTTTGAATGGCCAACTATTACTAAAGAATATATTGAAAAAATTATTAATTATTTGCGTAAGAAAAATTACTTATAATAACAAAGGAGGACTTTCTTTTGAAAAAAATATTAGAAAAGTATAAAATACAATTAAAGTTACTATTAGCTCTTACTCTAGGACTGATTGTATTAACTACAATTTATTACTTTTTTATACCTATGATACTAAATTATCCTAAAGGTACATATGGGACAAACTTCCAAGTAGAGCTAGAAAACACAAATTATTTTTCACAAGTTTTTTTAATTGCTATGGCAATTTTTGCTATATTTGTGATTGTAACATTTTATAAAACTAGATTTTTAATTAAATATAGCGATTTAATTAAAAATCCTTATAATTATTCTATTAAGGAAATAAACTATGTGAAAAACAAATTATTTACTGTGCCTTATTCTTTACTTATTTTAAATATTATGATACCAAGTATTGCTCTTACATTTATACATGCTTATACAATTAAACAATTTGGTATTACTACTTTAAAATTATTTATGCTTGTTATCACTTTAATGACTTTATATGTAACTTCAGTTTTTATTTATACTTGTAATGTATTTAAAAAAATATTAATAACCTTACCTTATGATAATACTAAAGACTTAAGGCAATCTACCTTAAAAAAAAGAATTTTTTATAATATATTACCTCTAATTACTGTTTCAATTTTATTTACATCATTACTTGGATACTCAATTGTATCTATAGAAACAGGAAATTCTTTGTTTGAAACATATCATAGTAGTTTATATTATTTTAATGAATTTAATGAATTTGATAGTTTTTCTGATTTATTAGAAAAAACAGCCTCTATTACATTATTAAACCAAAATGATTTTGTATTTATTAAAACACCTGATAATGAATATATAAACAATAAAGGCGAAAAAATTGAATTAAGTACGTTCTTTAATAAATATTTAAATGAGTTGTCTTCTACTAATAAAGGAAGAGTTTATGAATATTATGGAATAGATTGTCAAGGTGCTACAATAGAAATTGATGTAAATGGCTCTACTTATACAGTTGGTATTTATTTTACAATTCTTTCTGCTAATATATTATTTTATTTTTCTATTTCATTTATTGTATTAGTATTAATAAATATTATTATTTTAACGCTATTTTCAAAATCTCTATCAAATGATATAAATATCATTTCCTCTGGATTTATAAATATGTCCAAAAATAGAGATACTAGTCTTATGGAACCTTTACCACTTAGCTCTAATGATGAATTTGGAAGTTTAATTATCGCTTTTAACAAAATACAAGAATTAACTAAAAATAATATTAAACAAATTCAGGATAATCAAGACACATTAATGGAACAAGAACGCTTGGCTTCTCTAGGGCAATTAATTGGAGGAATCGCCCATAACTTGAAAACCCCTATAATGTCTATATCGGGAGCAGCAGAAGGACTGAGTGACTTAGTGAAAGAATATGATTCTTCTATTGATGACCCTGAAGTAAACTCTAATGATCATCATGACATAGCAAAAGATATGAATACTTGGATTTCAAAAATAAAAACACATACAGAATATATGTCTGATATTATTACTGCTGTTAAAGGTCAAGCAGTTGCATTATCAAATGAAGAAGATATTTCTTTTACTGTCAGTGAACTTTTAAAAAGAGTTAATATTTTAATGAGGCATGAATTAAAAAGTGCTATTGTATACTTAAATATTTCTATGAAGACGGATGAAAACACATTGATACACGGTGATGTAAACAGTTTAGTACAAGTAATTAATAATATGATATCAAATTCTATCCAAGCATATAATGGAAAAACAGATCAAAATATAGATATCATCGTTCAAAAACAAGATAATAATTTATTAATTTCTATAAAAGATTATGCTTCTGGTCTACCAGATAAGGTTAAAAACAAATTATTTAAAGAAATGATTACAACTAAAGGTAAGAATGGAACTGGATTAGGACTCTATATGTCATATTCTACAATTAAAGCTCACTTTAATGGAAATATCACTGTTGAATCCGAAAAAGAAAAAGGTACCACATTTACCATCATCTTACCACTATAAAACTTAAAATATTATTATAAAAATAGATATATTAAAATATTATATCTATTTTTGTTTATATTGACAATTTTTTACGTAAATCTATTGATTTTTGTTAGCTTTATTAATATAATGTGTATAATATTAATAAAATGAGGTATTGATATGAGAAAAGGATTACAAAATTTAGAAAATAGTGAAAATAAAAATTATAAAATCATAGCGGTTGATGACGAAGAGGGAATTATTGATTCTTTATCTATCTTTCTTAAAAGATCTGGTTATGAATTTACAGGAGTCACTGATCCTGAAGCTGCAATTGAAAAAGTTAAAAATGAACACTTTGATTTAATGGTATTAGACTTTATAATGACTCCTATTCATGGAGATCAAGTAGTTGAAGAAATAAGAAAATTTAATAAAGATTTATATATTTTATTATTAACTGGACATAAAGATTTGGCTCCACCTTTAGAAACAATTAGAAGATTAGATATTCAAGGATATTGTGAAAAAAGTGATAAATTCGACCAATTACTATTACTAATAGAATCTGGTATTAAGTCTATTAAGCAAATGAACGAAATTAAAAATATTAATAGGGAATTATCTGACACTTATGAAAAATTAGAAAGCTCTTATTTAGAAAGTATTCAAACTTTAAGATATACAGTTGAAGCTAAAGATACTTATACTAGAGGTCATTCAGATAGAGTTTCTGAATATTCTGTCTTAATTGCAAAACATCTAAATTTACCTGAATCAGATATAGAAAATTTAAGACTTGGTGGATTATTCCATGATATTGGAAAAATAGGTGTTCCCGATTCTATACTTCAAAAGGATGCAAAACTTACAGATGATGAATATTCTCAAATAAAGCAACATCCTAATATTGGTGTACATATTTTGTCACATGCAAAGATTTTTCAAGATATCTTACCAATCGTTGAACATCATCATGAAAAATATGATGGTTCAGGGTATCCTAAAAAGCTATCCGGCAAAAATATTCCTTACTTAGCAAGAATTACTGCAATCGCAGATAGCTTCGACGCTATGAGTTCACGTAGATCTTATCGTGATCCTTTGTCTATAGAAAGCATTATAAGTGAATTTGAAAGATGCAAAGGAACTCAATTTGATCCAAATTTGGATGACATTTTCTTAGATATATTAAAAAATCATTATGATTCTATAAAAGAAATTCAAGAGAAGTATACATAACAGTATAAATAAAAACCATATAAGTAAATTCAAAACTACTTATATGGTTTTTATTTATACTTTCATAGAAAGTCCTACTTTTTGTCTTTCTTTATCTATTTTAATTACTTTTACTTTTATAACATCTCCTACACTAACAATTTCCGAAGGATTTTTAATAAACTTATCACTCATTTCTGATATATGTACAAGCCCATCGTGTTTTACTCCAATATCAACAAAAGCTCCAAAATCAATTACATTCCTTACGGTTCCTGTTAATATCATTCCTTCTTTTAAATCTTGTAATTTTAATATATCACTACGTAAAATAGGTTTTGGCATATCTTCACGAGGATCTCTTCCTGGTTTTGAAAGTTCTTCTATGATGTCTGCTAATGTCATTTCCCCTACATTTAATTCTTTAGCTATTTTAGTTATATTTACACTTTTTAATTTATTTCTTATTCCTTCTAACTTTTCTTTATCTTTCAAATCTTTTTTATCAAACCCTAAACTTGTTAATAAATTTTCCGCTGTTTTATAACTTTCTGGGTGAACAGCTGTTATTTCTAATGGATTATCTCCATCTAATATTCTTAAGAAACCAGCAGATTGTTCAAAAGCAACTTTTCCTAGCTTTGGTACTTTTAATAATTGTTTTCTATTTTTTAATTTTCCATTTTCATCTCTATATTTTACAATATTTTTAGCAATCGTACTGTTAATTCCTGAAACATAAGAAAGTAAAGATGGTGTTGCCGTATTAACATCCACTCCTACTTTATTTACACTATCTTCTACTACGCCTGTTAAACTTTCTGCTAATCTCTTTTGATTAACATCATGTTGATATTGTCCCACTCCAATCGCTTTTGGGTCTATTTTTACAAGTTCTGCTAATGGATCTTGTAATCTTCTTGCAATCGATATTGCTCCTCTAATGGAAACATTAATATCTGGGTATTCTTCTGTTGCTAATTTAGAAGCTGAATAAACAGAAGCTCCGGCTTCACTCACAATTACATAGTTAACTTCTCTTTTACAGTCTTTAATCATATCTGCAACAAAAATTTCAGATTCACGTGATGCAGTTCCATTTCCAATTGCTATCATGTCGACTTTATCTTTTTCAATTAATTTTAAAAGTTCTCTTTTTGCTCCTATTACATCATTTTGTGGTTCTGTTGGATATACAGTAGTATAATCTAAAACTTTTCCTGTCTCATCAATAACTGCTATTTTACAGCCTGTACGATAAGCTGGATCAAATCCCATAACTGTTTTACCCTTAATTGGTGCTCCTAATAATAATTGTTTTGAATTTTGTCCAAATACTTTAATTGCCTTTTCTTCTGCTTTTTCTGTTAAATCGGAGCGAATTTCTCTGTCGATTGATGGTTCGATTAATCTTTTAAAACTATCTAAGATTGTTGTCTTTAACATTCCGAGTAAATTGATTTTCTCCTTTCAAGACATCTTTTTCTATATATTCTAAAATTTTATCCTCCGGTTTATCTAAACTAACTTTTAAAAATTTTTCCTTTTCTCCCCTGTTAATTGCTAATATTCTATGGCTTGGTATAAATTTTATAGCTTCACTATATTCATAATACATTTCATAATTCGACTTTTCTTCTTTTGTAGCTTTTGTTACTACTAACCCTTGTCTATAACATTGTCTTTTAATTTCTTTTCTATATTTAGCATTATCAGAAATATTTTCAGCAATGATATCTAAAGCTCCTTGAATAGCATCTTCAACAGTCATCACTACTTTATCTTTGTTTTTCTTATCTTCTTCAGATAATGTTTTAACATTTATATATTGTTTAGCTATTTGTTTAATATCTTCCTTTTCTTCTTGAGCAATTATAATTTCAGCTAAAGGCTCTAATCCTTTTGCTTTAGCAACTGTTGCTCTTGTCTTTTTCTTTTGTTTATAAGGTCTATATATATCTTCTACTTCTGCTAATGTTGTAGCTGTTGCTGTAAGTTTAACTATTTCATCTGTAAGTTTTCCTTGTTCATCAATTGATTTTATAATTTCTTCTTTTCTTTGTTCTAAGTTTCTTAAATAGTTTAATCTGTCTCCTAATATTCTTAATTGCTCGTCGCTTAACCCTCCTGTTACTTCTTTTCTATATCTTGCAATAAATGGTATTGTATTTCCTTCATCTATTAACTTTACTGCATTTTCAACTTGATTATTCTTTACATTCAACTCTGTTGCTATTAAGTTTATAATTTTTTCCATTTGTTTTTTCTTCCTTTCGCTTTTTATTCTACTTGGTTATTTTACTTGAAATAAAAAAAAATAGCAAGTTTTCTTGCTATTTAAATTTAATTTTTATAAATTATATTTCATATTTTGGTTAACTATTTTTAAAATTTCTACTAACACAATTTTAATTACTAAATGTAGGATATTGATTTGTTTCCTTTATCCATGGTAATAATTCTATTTCATTATTTGTATATCCTTGTAAATACTCTAATAATTTACTATTTACCCTCATATCTTCTTCAGATAAAGTAGTCACACCTGTTAAATCATTCTCTTCCACGTTAGATATTGTTTTATTTATTGTATTTATATAATAACAATTTACAAATGATATTTTTTTTAAGCTATCGCAATTATTATATCCTATTATTCCTCCTACATTTTTTCCTCCTTCTATTGTCCCTCCAAAATATGAATTTTCTATTGTTGATGCAATATATGAATCAGAACTTCTTGAAAAGGTTCTTCCGCATATTCCTCCTACGTTTTTATCTCCACTTATTCTTCCTAAAACATATGAGTTATATATATAATTTATTCCATAATTACTATTTAATCCTAAGATTCCTCCAGAATAATTTTCACCTATAATTTTGGAATCAGACAAAACACCACAATTATATATTTTAAGTTCTGCTATATATAAATCACCAACTATCCCTCCTGCTTCTACACCTTTTACTATAGAATTATTATAGCAACCTTTTATATGACTGCTAAAAGCTTCTAATCGTCCAATCATCCCTCCTGCTGTATTAGCATCAATTTCTCCATTATTAATAGAGTTTGTTATTGAAATTTCATCATATTCATATCCGATTATTCCTCCTGCTTTTTCGCTAGCAGAAATTTTATTATTATTTATACAATCATTAACAAAAAGATTAGCATATCTTTCATATCCAATTATTCCTCCTGCTATTTTTCCTGTAACTTTAATATCTATTTTGCAATTAGAAATTTCTCTTGTACTTGCACTATTAATGTCTCCTATAAGACCTCCCGCTATTCCATCTATAGATGCTATACTTCCTTGAATTTTTGTATTTAATATATATGTTTTTCCATTTTGAGCAACCCTTCCAAAAAATCCTGCATAACCACTTCTATTTTCATATAAATTACTTATTACATTATTCTTTCCGTCAAAGTTGCCACAAAAACGAGATTCTTTTACTCCAATAGGAATAAATCCAACTTCTGTTGTGCAAAGTTCTTTTAGCGTTGTATCTGAATCTTCATCTGGTATATAACTACTCGTCTCTTCATCATATTTATATGTTGT
>CANRKZ010000019.1 GCA_947631335.1 uncultured Clostridia bacterium | reverse complement strand
CTACTTTTCTCATTTGTTTTTTCCTTTTTTCTTTTTATTTGTTTCTAGTATAACCTATCTTTTATTTCTTTTCAATATATGTCACAAAATTGTAATATTCATTTTTGTTATATTGTAACACATTTTTATATTTTTCATATGATATATCATACAAAGGAAACAACAAAAGAAAACATATTTCTTAAATTGGAAGGAGGTCTAGACTATGCCAGAAAATAGAGGATGCGGTGGATTCGGATTTGGTGATGACTGTTGCTGGATTATAATCCTTATATTATTAATTTGCTGCTGTTGTGGTGGTAATAGAGGAGGATGTTGCTAATCCTTTTCTAAATCTAAAAAAGAAGTTCCTAATATCATAGGAACTTCTTAATATTAACGGATCGCACTTAAAGTACGATCCTATTTATTTTTTATTTAAATCTCTTTCCTTTATGTCTTTTTCTTTTTGGAGTTTCTTCAATTTCTTCTACATCATAATCTTGATTATAATTATTTAAAAACTTTTCTCTTGCTTGTTCTTTCGTCATCTGAAGTTCTTCCTCTTCTTCTGGATAAACTTGCTCTTCTTCCTCATTATTTAATTCTGAAAGAGGTGCTGCATATTCTTCTTCCCAATCTTTATTTTTTTTATGTCGTATCCATAATGCTATCATAACTATTACAACTACTACTCCTATAGCTGACGCTATTATAATTTTTTTGTTTTGTTCTTCTTTTTGCTTCTCTTCTTTTTCTTTTGCTATTGCTTCTTCATCCACTAAACTTTTATTTACTATGATTTGGTAAGTTGCTACATTATTTCCATCTGGATCTGCAACTAATATATTAATAATATTTTCTCCTTCTTTTAGATTTTCATTTCCTGTTATATCTATAGTATAATATGGGTCTGTCGCTGTTGCTTTTATATCTAGTTTCGTATTTTCTCCAATATATTTTATCGTATATTCATAGATTGTCGTATCAAACTTAGGAGATAATTCCAAGTTTTCTATTGTCAAACTCGCTAATCCATCTCCAGAATATCGTTCTTGTACTTCTTCTGTATTCTCTTGCTGTTCTTGTTTTGTCACATGAATTGTATACGTTTTGTTTGTTCCATCTTCTGCTGTCACTATGACTTCTAAATCATTGACTCCGTCTTCCAAATTCTTCTTTCCTATTCCACTAACTTTTGCTTTAGAATCTTGTGTTGTTGCATATACCTCAATAGTTTGTGTATCTTCTGGAACCGTTACATTATAAGATGTATTTCCTGGTTTAAATCCTGAAAAATCGTGTGGTTTTATTCCCAGATTTTTTAAATTAGCATTACTTGATTTCTTGTTTTGAGTTGTTGTACTAGTTGTTTGAGTCCCATTATTTTTGCTGTTTGTGGTATTGTTAATGCTATTTCCTGTCTCATTTTTTGCATAAACTGGTAGCGCAAAAATAATGCAAAAACTAACTACCATAATCATACATACCATTAGAATTGTTGTTTTTTTATTTATTTTCTCCATATGTTTTCCTCCGAAATTCTTATGTTTATTTCTTTTATTTTTATGAAAATATTATACCATTACGAATTTTTTTAGTCAATCCATTTATATTTTATTTTCACTGTTTTTGTTTTGTTGTGCAATATCTTGTAATTTTATGGTATAATTAGGATAGAAAAAAATTAAGAGGTAAAAAAATGATAGATTTACTTGCTCCTGTCGGAGATTTTGAATGTTTAAAAGCTGCTGTACAAAATGGTGCAGATAGTGTGTATTTTGGATCAAATTTATTTAATGCTAGAGCTTTTGCTCATAATTTTAGTTTAGAGGAGTTGTCTCAGGTCATTGAATATGCTAAACTTCGTGGCGTTAAAACAAATCTAACTTTAAATACTTTAATAAAAGATAATGAATTTGATAAAGCTATTTGCTTGGCTTCCAAAGCCTATGAATTTGGTATTGATGCTATTATTGTACAAGACCTTGGACTTGCTATGAAATTAATTGAAATGTTTCCAGATTTACCAATTCATGCTAGTACCCAGATGTCTATTCATAATTTAAATGGTGCTTTGGAACTACAAAAACTTGGTTTTAAAAGAGTCGTACTAGCAAGAGAACTTTCAATTAATGAAATAAATCATATTTGTAAAAATACAAATATTGAAATTGAATGCTTTGTACATGGTGCTTTATGTATATCCTATTCAGGGCAATGTCTATTTTCTAGTATGATTGGAGGTAGATCTGGAAATCGTGGAAAATGTGCACGGTCCTTGCAGATTACCCTACGATTTATTAGAAAATGACAAAAGAATTGACTCTGGATATCTTCTTAGCACCAAAGATTTATATAGTTTAGAATATATTCCTTCTCTTATAAAATCTGGTGTAACATGTCTAAAAATTGAAGGAAGAATGAAATCACCAGAATATGTTGCAACTGTTACTAGGATTTATAGAAAGTATATTGATTTAGCTTTATCAGGTAGTCCTTATGTTATTGAAAAAAAAGATAAACAAGAATTATTACAAGTGTTTAATCGTGGAATGTCTTCTTGTGGACATCTTGATAATACTCCAAATCAGCATTTGGTTTTTAAAGATAAACCTAACCATATGGGACTATTTTTAGGAACTGTTCAAAAATATAATAAAAACAAAGGATACATTACACTAAAATTAAAAGAAACTATAAATATTGGAGACAAAATTTCTTTTGAAAAAGAATCAGGAAGTTATACGATTTCTGAATTAATGGAAAATAATAAGAATATAAAAGAAACCAAAATAGGTCAAGCAGTTACAATTGGTAGAATAAAAGGAAATATCAATTTAGGTAATAAGATTTATAAAATATCTTCTAAAGAACTTCTTAATCATGCAAAAAAAAGTTATAGAAAAGAAAACAAAAAAGTTCCTTTAAACTGTATCGTCACAGTAAAGAAATCACATCCTATTACCATACAAATTACTGCTCCTAATCATTTATTAGCATATCAAAATTTAGATATTTCTTGTCAACTACCAGATATTCCTGAAGAAGCTATAAATAAGCCTTTAGATAAAGAGACTATTATAAGACAAATTTCAAAAACAAACTCTACTCCCTATGTATTTAAAACTATAAAAATAGATTTAGATGCAAATCTTTATTTACCAAAAATAAGTATTTTAAATGAATTAAGAAGATTAGGACTTGAAAATGTTCAATCTTATGCCCTTTCAAAAATACATAGAACTTTACTAGGTGAAAAAATCGAATTAACAGATTTAAAAAAAGAAGAAACTTTAGAAGATATGAGAACTTTTGCCCAAAACAAAGTGGATTTTTCGGGCAGAAAATGTCCTAAAATTTCATTACTCTTAAATATGTTGAATACTAAATTTGATTATACAAAGTTAAAGAATATTGATGATATCTATATCCCTTTAAATTTTTTTGCTGATAATAAATATAAAGCTATCTTAAAGCTTCTAAATAAAAAATTTAACACTTTTATTTATTTACCAACTATTTTAAAGGGGAATTATAAAAATTTCTTTTATTCAATTGTTAGAAATACTGTTAAAAATTACGATATAAAAGGATTTGTTGTCTCTAATATTGGTAATATCGAATTATTAAATAAATTATTTACAGACTTAAATAAACATTTCAAAATTATTGCTAATTACACATTTAACGTAATTAATTCCTATTCTGTATTAGAACTAAAAAAGTTAGATATTAGTAGATTTATTCTATCTCCGGAATCCGATCAAATAATTTTATCCAATTTGTGTAATTATCATTATTTACAAAAAGAATTAATTGTTTATGGAAAAGTACCTTTATTAAATATGAATTACTGTTTACTTCGGTAAATCGAATAAATGTTATCCGGAATGCAAAGCAAAATGCAATACTAATAATGAATATTATTTAAAAGATAGATTAAATATGAAATTTAGAGTTTTACCAGATCCTATTCAAAGTGTTACAACCATATTAAATAGTAAAATTACTTCTGTTTCATCTAAGAATTTTAATATTGATTTTGCTAGAATTGATATTTTAGATGAATCTATTGAAGAGATAAATTCTATTATTGACATGGTAAAATCCGGAAATCGTTTAGAAGGAAAAGACTATACTAATGGTAATTTAAATAGGGAAATTTAAGAAAAAAAGGTAAATCTATTCATTAAAATGATTTACCTTTTTTATATATTTAAATTTGTTTACTGCTTAAATCTATAATTAAATCCATATTATCATCTCGTGCTGCCTTATTTTTTCTGATTTTTCCACATTTTTTACACTTAAAGATGATAACATATCCTTTTTTGCTATCAATTTTTACACTAACTGGTTCTAAATCACCATGGCATTCTTCTGCCCTATCTCCTGGATTTTGATCCACATGTTTTGAATGTAAGCAATAGGGGCAATGATTTCTACAAGAATATCCTAATTTTTTTACTTTTTTTCCACAATTCTCACATATAAACTCTTCATCAATTTCTGTAAATTTACTACTCTCTATCATAAGATCTCCTAGATATTTTATCTTATTTTTACTTTACTTAAATCAATATCTTTTTCATCATAATTTTCCAAATATTCTAACATTTCATCCGCATTATTAAACATAGCATATAACTCTTTGCAATCTTTTGTAATAAATTCTTTTTCTATTGATTTATCCATCATAGCATTTAACTCATTAAAAAATCCATCTATATTATAAATAGCAATTGGTTTATTATGTCTTCCTAGTTGTTTTAATGTAAGAATTTCAAAAAATTCATCTAATGTTCCGATTCCACCTGGTGTTATAATAAATCCATTTGCATTCTCTTCCAATCCTCTTTTACGTTCTCTCATTGTTTCTGTAAATATATAATCTGTACAGTTCTTATACGAAACTTCTTCTCCGCCTTCTTTGAAAAACTTTGGTATAATCCCTAAAATATAACCTGATTTTTCAGAAACGCCTTTTGCAACAGCTCCCATCATTCCATTAGCTCCACCACCAAAAACTAATTCATGTCCTCTTTCTACCATTTTTCTTCCTAATTCTTTTCCTGCCTCTATATACTCATTATCAATTAAGCTACTTGCTGCTCCATATACACAAATTTTCATATTTTAACCTTCCTTTTCTTAATATTACTATTCTTTATTATTATTCACAACATTCTAAATTATAACATTAACATTTTTTTCTTGCAATACTTTTTTTGTATATTTTTCCAAATTCTTTATATACTATAAATAGGAAATGTATCATTCAATTTCATATTTCACAAAAAGAAATGGAGGGATTCACATGAATATAGATAGAATTCATTCTATTCTAGATAATCAAGAAAAATGCGATGTTTATTATAATAATCGAGTTGTTTGGATTCAAGGAGTTAATAATAACATTGCTAAAATTGGTTTTGTTGACAATTTTGAAGAAAGAGATGTCGACATTCAGGATTTATATGAGTAAATACTAAAAACTCACCTAGTAGATTGTAAAACTATTTGGTGAGTTTTGTTTTTTACTTTTTTACAATTAAAAATTATAATTTTCAAGTAGTTTTATACATTTTTTATTAATTATAAAATATGATATAATTATTCATTTTATATGTTAAGCTTAATAAATTCTAAAATTGAATTTTTTCTTGAATCCAACTTTCTATCTCATCAATCTTAACTCTTATTTGTTCCATTGTATCTCTGTCACGAATTGTTACTGACTCATCCTCTAATGTATCAAAATCAACTGTTACACAATATGGCGTACCAATTTCATCTTCTCTTCTATAACGTTTACCTATACTTCCTGCTTCATCATAATCACACATAAACTTTTTAGATAACTTATTATATACCTCATTTGCTTTTTCTGATAACTTTTTAGAAAGTGGAAGAACTGCAACTTTATAAGGAGCAAGTACTGGATGTAAGTGTAATACAACTCTTGTATCACCTTCAGCAATTTCTTGTTCTTCATAGGCATTACATAAGAATGCTAGAACAACTCTATCCGCACCTAGTGATGGTTCAATCACATATGGCACATATTTTTCATTTGTTTCTGGATCTTGATAAGATAAATCCTGTTTTGAATGATTCATATGCTTAGTTAAATCATAATCTGTTCTGTCTGCAATACCCCATAACTCACCCCATCCAAATGGAAAAGCAAATTCGATATCTGTTGTCGCTTTACTATAAAATACTAGTTCTTCCTTCGAGTGATCTCTTAATCTTATATTCTCTTTTTTCATTCCTAAGGCTAGCAGCCAATTTTCACAATATTCTTTCCAATATTTATGCCACTCCAAATCCGTTCCAGGCTTGCAGAAAAATTCCAATTCCATTTGTTCAAATTCACGTGTTCTGAAAGTAAAGTTTCCTGGTGTTATTTCATTCCTGAATGCTTTACCAATCTGTGCAATCCCCATTGGAATTTTCTTTCTTGAAGTTCTAAGTACACTTTTAAAATCTACAAATATACCTTGTGCTGTTTCTGGTCTTAAATAGATTTCTGATGATGTATCTTCTGTTACTCCTTGGAAAGTTTTAAACATTAAATTAAATTTTCTAATCTCTGTAAAATTTGTTTTTCCACAACTTGGACATGGTATTTTATTTTTTTCAATAAAGTTTGTTAATTCTTCATCACTCATACCATCAGCTATCATGTCTTTTCCTTTTTCATGAGCCCATTCTTCAATTAATTTATCTGCTCTATGTCTTGTTTTACATTCTTTACAATCAATTAAAGGATCCGAAAAACCTCCTACATGCCCCGATGCAACCCATGTTTCTGGATTCATTAAAATCGCAGCATCTAATCCTACAATACTTTTCTGTTCTTGTATAAATTTCTTTCTCCAAGCATTTTTAACATTATTCTTAATCTCATTTCCTAAAGGTCCATAATCCCATGTATTGGCTAATCCTCCGTAAATCTCTGATCCTGGATAAATAATTCCTCTATTTTTACATAATGCAACTAATGTGTCCATTGATTTTAACATAACAATTCCTCCTTCTTAATATTATGGATAGCACAAAAAACTTTCGCCTCTAGCTGAATTTAGCTAGGGACGAAAGTCTATATTCCGCGTTTCCACCCTAATTCCAAAATAAATTATTTCTATTTTTGGCACCTTAATTATCATTACTCAAAAGCTCCCCATGCTTTTTTATTACAAGGATTCCACTATCCCTTGCTCTCTAGAAATAAAACTTTTAGCACTTTTTCTTTTTCACTGTAATCTATTTAATTGCATATATTGTATTACCACAGTTTAAAAAAGTCAATATTTTTTCAAAAAATTATTGCTAAATTCTATTTTTTATGCTAATATATTAACTGTGTCTAATGAATATAGGGGTATAGTGTTAATGGTAGCACATCGGTCTCCAAAACCGCCTGTGAGGGTTCGAATCCTTCTACCCCTGCCATACAAACACTTAAGGAGATTAAAATATTTCTTAAGTGTTTTTGTTTTTTATTTTATTATCCATTAATTTTTTATCATAGGAGGTGTTTTTATTTCTAAATTTTTTTATTTAATTTTACTCTTTATTCTTTTTCTTACTTTATTTATTTCTATTTTTTTCATTCCGATTTTAGGTATTTCCTCTAATTCTAAATCAATTGATTCTGAAATCATAGACTTTAATCCTGATGGATTCGTTTGGCCTATTCCTGGTTATACTAGAATTAGTTCTTATTTTGGGAAACGTGCTTCTCCTACTAGTCGGAGCCTCTTCTTCTCATTCTGGAATTGATATTCCCGCTCCACAAGGTACTAAATTTATCGCAGTAGCAGATGGTGAAATTACTTTTTGTAAATTTCTTGGAGCAGGTGGTTATACAATCACTCTTTCTTTTGATCATTTTAAAATCAGTTATTGTCATTGTGATCCTAATTTTATTGTTCGAACCGGCGATAAAATCAAGCAAGGGCAAATTATTCGGATATGTTGGTCCTAAATATGTCTTCGATGTTCCTGGAAATCAATATCACGATGGAACCGGTTATACAAACGGCGCAACAACAGGTCCCCATTTGCATTTAGGAATTCGAATAGATGAAAAATACGTAAATCCATTAGATTATTTTTAATAAAAAAATGGTTAATCAGAATTTTTTCTTAATTAACCATTTTTTATTACATATCATCATCTTCATCATTACAATCGTGACATCCATTACAATTTCCTAAACATCCATCTGACTCATCTTCTATATCTCCTGTCCAATCTAATTCAATTGTATTTTTACATTCTGGACATTCAATTTCGGTCTTATTTTCATCTACATCAATAATAAACTCATAATTGCAATATGGACATACAATTTCAAAATCAAATCCATCTTCTGCATAAATGTCTTTTTCAATATTATCTATTACATTTTGCATTTTTGTCATTCTTTCTTCCATTTGTTTTTGTGCTTCTTCTAGTTTTCCAATTTCTTCTTTTTTATATTCTATAATATTATCCATTTGATCTAGTATTATATCAAGAAAACTTGTAAATCTTTTTTTGATATACTCTAAATCTTCTTTATCTTTTATATTCTTCTCTATGTCATCTAAAAAACTTTTATACTCGTTTTTTATATTTCTCATGTATCAATCACCTTTCTTAAACTCTTTCCATATATTCGCACGTTCTTGTATCTATCTTCAACTTATCCCCAATATTTACGAATAATGGAACTTGTATTTCTAAACCGGTTTCTAGTTTTGCTGGTTTTCCTGAAGTTGTAGTTGTATTTCCACTAAATCCTGGTTCAGTATATGTAACTTCTAATTCAACAAATGTTGGTGGTTCTACAGCAAATGTATTTCCTTTGTAAGAAAGGATAGTAACTTCCATATTCTCCTTTAAGTATTTTAAACAATCTCCTAATTGATCCTCATTTAGTGGAATTTGATCATAAGTCTCATTATCCATGAAATAATATAATCCCCCATCATTATATAAATATTGCATTGTTTTCTTTTCAATTTCTGCTGCCGGAAATTTATCAGATGGATTAAATGTCTTCTCCAATGTTGCTCCTGTTATTACATTTTTTAATTTTGTTCTTACAAATGCTGATCCTTTTCCTGGTTTTACGTGTTGAAATTCTACAATTCTATATACATTTCCTTCCATTTCAAATGTAGTTCCATTTCTAAAATCTCCTGCTGAGTATACTGATGCCATAATAAATTCTCCTTTCAATTTCCATTTATTTTTTCTTATTTTTATAAACTTTTTCTATTTTATCACAAAACCTTGGAGAAATCAAGCTTTTATAAGCTTTTCTATAATTATATTACAATATAATTTTTCTCAGATTTTGTTAAACTTATACAACCAAATTTTGTAATTTGAACGGTATCTTCAATTCTCACTCCGAAATTTCCCTGGAAGATAGATTCCTGGTTCATCTGTTACTATCATGTTTTCTTTTAATTGTACATCAGAACGATAACTGATATAAGGTGCTTCATGAATGTTTAATCCTACTCCATGCCCTAAGCTATGGATTAAATCATATCCATTTAATTTAAAATCATTTTCAACCATTTTAGTTAATAACCTGGTGCTTACTCCATCTTTCATTTGCTCTATTGTTTGTACTTGATTTTTTAATACCAAATCATAAACTGGTTTTATGCCTTCTGGTATACTTCCTACAAAAATAGTTCTCGTCATATCAGAACAATATCCATTTATTTTGCAGCCCATATCAATTGTAATAACATCATTTTCTAAAATTTTTCTATTTGTAGGAACCGCATGCGGCTTTGATGTATTTTCTCCTGAAGATACAATCGTTTCAAAAGCTAATCCATCTGTTCTTTTTTTATAATACTCTTCTATCTCATCTGCTATTTGTTTTTCCGTCATTCCTGGTTTTATATACATTAAAAGATAACTAAAACAATTATCTGTTATTTCGCATGCTTTTTGTAAATTTGTAATCTCTTCATTATCTTTTATCATTCTTTGCTTTTCAATAATATGCTCTGTTTCTACTAAATTATTAATTTTGTATTTTCTTATAAACTCTTTATATCCGCGCATATGTTACATAGTTCTCTTCAAATCCAACATTTTCACAAAACATAAAAAAGTTTTCATAATCATCTTTAGATACATCACTTATATTATAGACTATAATCTCATCATATAATGTTAAAGTGCTATGTACATGTTCTATATATCTACCATCTGTAATGTAAATATTCTCTTTTCTTGTTAATAAAAGAACCCCTTCTGCTTCTATATTAGTTAGATATTTTATATTAATTGGGTTTGATATAATTAATCCTTGTAAATCTAAACTTGCCATTGTATTTCTTAACCATTGTAATTTAGGATTCATTGTTAACCATCCTCTCATATTTATAACTTTGTTTTATGCTTTATACATTCCTAACGTAAATATTTGTATTAATATCATTTTTATTTGTTCAAATGGTACATACACACTTACAAATGCTGCTATTACAATAAATGGTCCAAATGGTATATATTCATCTGATTTTTTTAATCTAGTAGCAAGCAATACTATACTAAGAATAGCTCCAATTAGGAAAGATACCAAAGTGATAATAATAATATTAGAAAATCCAAAGAATAAGCCTAATGCTGCCATTAATTTAACATCTCCAAATCCCATAGCTTCTTTTCCATAAAACAGTCCACCTAGTAAAGTAATGAGTAGGAAAATTCCTCCTCCTGTTAACATTCCTAACAACATATTTATTGTAATTGCGACATCAGATAAGCCATATAAAAAAGCAAATACAATTCCTATTTCAAATATTGATAAGTTTAATCTATTCGGAATAATCTGTAATTTGTAATCAATTATAAAAACAGATAGTAACATTGGTGTCAAAATCATAAATTTAATTAAATCTAAATTAGCAATAATAGTATCCTTTATTCCAAATCGATAGACTAACATGATATAAATGAACGCTGTTAATAATGACAACCAATAATTTGGTTTAAAATTCATTTTATGTTCTATTATAAATTCTTTTGAAAATACCCTTTTATATTCTGGTAATCTTTGATTCATCCAATTTGTAAATTCGCCTACGAATAATCCTATTAATGCTGATACTACATAATATGCAATATGTACATCATTCCAATACATTTTATTCTTTCTCCTTCTTTTGTTTATTTCTATATTTATTCTTTATTTTATTCTCTAAAGGCCTTTTCCATGCTGTATACCAATAATCTTTTTTACTAATAGGATCTATTAAAATAGTAAACATATTCAATCTATTTCCTCCTATAATATCAGTAAATATTTGATCTCCCACAACAGCTATATTTTTGGCTTTTTCTTGTAGCTCTTTTTGTACTTTTAAAAATCCAGATTTAAATGGTTTTTTAGCAAAATATTCATAGGGTATTTGCAATACATTTGCTACTTTTTCTACCTTTTGTTTTTGATTTGTATTCGATAATATGTACAATTTAATTCCCTGTTCTTTCAAATTTTTTACCCAATTAGTAATTTCTTTTGAAAGATTTTTTTGATAATCAATTAAAGTATTATCTACATCTAATACTAATGCTTTTATTTTATTTTTTTCTAAAAATTCAATTGTTATTTCTTCTACTTTATTAAAGTACGCATTTGGGTAAATAAACATCTTTTCCTCCACTTATCCAAATATTAATACTATCTTATCAATTAGACTTATTTTTGTCAAGAAAGATTTAAAAGGCAGAAGAATTTCTTCTCTGCCCTTCTCTTTCTGGCTTTATTTACAAAATCTATGTTTTCCAATTGTTATAGTCATTGGTCTAGACCAAATCCATTTATTGGTTGCCGTAGATGGATTAAAGTAATAGATTGCACCATAAGATGGGTCCCATCCATTTAATGCATCTTGTGCCGCCTTTTTTGCTGTTGAATCAGGTGTTAGATTAATTTGCCCATCAGAAACCACATCAAATGCTCCTGATTGATAGATTACACCTGATATTGTATTGGGAAAAGAACTACTTTTTACACGATTCAACACAACCGATCCTACTGCCACTTGTCCAGCATATGGTTCTCCTCTTGCCTCTCCATAAATTAATCTAGCTAGTAGGTTTACATTACTTGAATTACTAGTATTAGCACTAGAAGAAGTTGATGAATAAATTCCCATTGCTTTTAAAGTGGCAGGCCCTGCAACACCATCTGCTGTCAATCCATTTTTTCTTTGAAAATATTTGACCGCATTCAATGTTTGAGTTCCATAAATTCCATCTATATTCCCATTATAATAGCCCCATCTTTTTAATTTGGTTTGTATTTGTGTAACTTCATTTCCTCTTGAACCATATTTCGATAATGTCTCTATGGAACTATTTTTAAATAGAGCAATCCATACGGTCGTTGCAATTGCTATTATTACTATTATAAATATAAAAATTACTTTCTTTTTATTCTTTAACATAAAATCACCCTATGATAAAATTTTTCTTTTTACTATTTTTATCATTAAGGTGATTTATTATACATTTTTGGAAATTTATTTTTATGAGCAATAAAAACAAAGTATACTTTCTAAGCCCACATTTAAATCAATTAATCCATTTTTATAATTAGAATCTAGATCTCTTAAACTCTGTAAAATATCTTTTAATTCTCTTTCTCGAAAATAACTAGCCTGTGTTTTATATTTGTTCACTAAAAATGTTTGATTTGGTTTTAAATTTAAACAACTAGCTATCTCTTTATGGAACCTTATAGCTAATTTTGTAAAATATAGTTTTCTAAAGTGGTTATAAAGAGTAATTAATATTTTCTGAATGGGCTCTTTTGCGTAAATTAAATTTTTTAATACTTCTAAAGCTTTGGTAATGTCTTTTTTTCCTAAGTTATCTGTTAATTCAAAAATAATACTTTCCATTTTTTTGATTGACAATTGATCAATATCTTCTTTGTTAATTTTTCCATTTTTTCCTGCATACTCTATTAACTTTCTGATTTCATTAATCAAATCTTGCATATTTGTACCACAACATTCTACAAAATATCTTAAAGTTGCTTCTTCTATTTCTACTTCATATCCATTACATATTGCTTTTATTCTATTTTCAATTTGTATAGGCTTTTGAAAATCAAACTTACAAATAATTCCCAAATTATCAATTATTTTATAAAGTTCTTGTTTGGTATCTACTTCTTCGTCTATAAACACAAGTACAACACTTTTGTTCATTTCCTCTATATTTTCCTTTATATAATTGCTTATTTTCTCTTTTAATTTCATAAGCTCTAGATTTTTTCTTTTTCCTTCTTTTTTGAATAATCCTGTGTTTCTTGCAATTATTAATTTTTTTTCATATCCAAAAGCCGGTGTTTCAATATCTGAAATTAACTCATTTACATTCGTTTCATCAATTGAAATAAAGTTTATTCCTTTTAGAACATCCCCAAATAAAGTTTTTATCTTTTTTAATGAATTTTCTAATAAAAATAATTCTTCTCCATACAAAAGATATAAACTATTTAAATGATTTTTTTTCAATTCCTTTTCTAAATTTTCAATTGATACCATTTATTTCACCTAATTTACCATTTTTCTTTGTTTATCTTATCATCATGTCACTATTTTTTCAAGTTGTTTTCTTGATAAAAGTAAAATGCCTTTCCTATTGAAAGGCATTTTACCTCTACTGCTGAGAATTAAACATAAGGATCAACCAATCTTTTTTGGTTTTTTATTTCCTGTTGTTATTAACTTTAGCTGTTCTATTATTTCTTTTACATATTTATTATTTATTTTTGATAAGGATCTTTTAAAACAAGAAACATCTAATCCATATGCTGCTGCTTGGCAAAGAAATTCTAGAATATCTAAATTTTTAACAAATTTTGCCTCATCTGTTTTCCCTTCCTCAAATTCTTTCCATAGTTCAAAAAAATCATTATCAAAATCTAAAGAATATAAAACCTCTTTGATTGCTTTTTCCTCTTTTCTGTATTTTTCCTCCGGTGTAATAGTATCATAAGGTGTATAATCGCCTGCATATATTTCGCCTAATTCATGAATGATACATATTTTCAAAACTTTTAACACATCATATTTTAGCTTATACTTTTCAATTATGGTAATTCCTAATAATGCCATAGAAAAACTGTGGTCTGCAATCGATTCGCACTTATCTTTGTGTTCAATTCCGATTCTTACTTTTAACCATCCCTGTCTATATAAGTTTTTTAACTGATTGTATTTCATATAAAAGGCAACTATGTCATTTTCTATCTTATGATATCTTTCATAAGGATTCGTATCTTTTATATACATTCCGTTTTTCATCAACTAAAATATCTGACATATTTTCTCCTTACTTATTTAAAATAATTCTAAATATTTCTGCTACACTCCATGCTTGTGCAATTGTTCCTTTTGGTAGATATGGTTTTTTCGAGTCATATAATTCAGAAATACTTCCAATACAACCATTTTTATAAAGTTCTTTTTTAAAAGTTTTATTTGTTTTTTCAATAAACTTTTGAATTTTATTTTGTAGCTCTTTCTTTTCTTCTTTTTTCTTTGCCCATTTTAATCTGTTTTTTAAGGCATTATAGTATAATCCTAATAGCCATGGCCATGTAATTCCTTGATGATAACTACTATCTCTTTTTTTAGTATCTCCCTCATAAACTTCTACATAATTTATTTCTCCTTTTGCTAAAGTTTTTAATCCATATGCTTTTAATAGTTTTTTTTCTACTACTGCTATTATATTTTTCGCTTCTTCTGAATCTGGCTCAATAACGGGATAGGTTAAACTTAAGGAAAATAATTGATTTGGTCTTATTTTACTATCTCCTAACACATCATACAAACATTTAGTCTTAGGATTATAAAATTTATTTTGAAATGTAATTTTACAATTTTCTGCTAACTTCTTATATTTTTTTGCTTTAGTAAGATTTCCAAATTTTTTGCTGAAATCTTCCATTATTTTTAGGGCATTATACCATAGACTATTTACTTCTACTACTTTTCCCGCTCTTGGTGTGATAGCAATTCCATCGTATTTTGCATCCATCCATGTATTTTGAGTATCTTCTGTTCCAGATACAAGAAGTCCATCATCATCTAAATAAATATTATTGTTATCTACATCAATTTCTTTGCTATAATTTTCTATAATTTGCTCTAATTTTTTATAAAATTGTTCTTTTATAAATTGATAATCTCCGGTATAATCAATGTATTTTTGAATAGCTTCAAATAAAAGCAAAGAGGCATCTACACTATTATATAAAGGTCGATTATCATAACCTGAATAGCCATTGGGAACCAATCCAAATTTGATATCTCTTATTATGGTTTGTAATACTTCTTTTGCAATCTCATATCGTTTTGTTACCAACAATAACCCTTCAAAAGAAATTAACGTATCTCTTCCCCAATCTAAAAACCATGGATATCCTGCAATTATGGTATGTAAACCAAAATTAGGGCGATATACTACAAAATTATCGGTAGCTATTAGATAGTTTTTGATCAATTCATTGTTTTTTTGGTTGACCTTTTTATTTTTTACATAATCCATTAATAGAGATTGATTACATAATTCTTCTAGACGAGTGATTTCCTGATTAATTAAATCTTTTACCTCAATTTCTTCTATATTTTCTTCCAATGAACATACAAAAGAAATTTCTTTTTCTTCACTTGGTTCAATCTGTATTTCATATCTTCCTGGTACAGCATGATCTTCTTCTGGATAAAATCCTCTTTTTTCTTCTTCTATATAAAACATATTTCTGAAATTATCATTTTGATGTTGTATATAATTTCCAGCAGATGAATGAATATAAATTGGAGTTTGTGAATTTCCATCCACAATTATCTTAACTTTATTTTTATTGCTATATTGTTTTATTTTAAAATCATGATTTGAATTCATACTATGGAAATCTCTAAAATTAATAATCGGTGCTAATGTTAGTACTGCTTTATTTCCCTCGTTTTTTATTTTATAATATACTCCTACTGTATTTTTTCTATATTGCATACATATAACTTTTGTTATTTGGAATGTTCCTATTTTATATTTAAAAACAGGTACATATTCTTTTCGAAATTCCTCTTGATATTGGTATCCTTTAGAAATATAGTCATGGCATACATTAGTAAATAAATCATATTTATTACCATCGATTAAAACGCTTTCATCTAATTTGGATAGTATTAGAAATCTTCTAGCTGGTGGTGTTAATGGTGCTACTAATAATCCATGATATTTTCTTGTGTTAGCGCCAATTATAGTAGAAGAACTATATCCCCCAATTCCATTGGTTATAATCCACTCTTTATTAATCCCATTTTCTAAGTTTAAATCTTCTTTTGTAAATTTCATTTTTTCCTCCAATTATTTCCCATTCATTTTCTATTTTCTAGTTTTTGAATTTTTCACATTTTCTTTCATTGGTTTTGTTGTCTTAGTTTTTTTAGTAGCTTTCTTTGTCTTTTTTGTATTTTCTTTTTCCATCTTTCTTCTTGCCTTTTCATCTGCTTCCCTAATGGAAGCTATTCTTTCACTATATTTATTACTAAACTTACTTTTACCTTTTTTAATAGTTTCTTTATTTTTGTTCTTTGTTCCTCTTTTTGCTTTTCTTTCCATATTTTTCTTTACTTTGCTAATTCTTTTTTCTTCTCTTAATTTTGTATTTAACATTAAATATTGAGGATCGTTTTGTTTATCTTGATATTTTAAATCATCACAAATCAATTCAATAATAGAAGATGCTACCAAATTTGGATCATGTCGAATATGTTCTTCACTAATCATAGATAGATTTCTTTGTAAAAATTTAATACCTCTTACTTTTTCAATATCTTGTTCTACTAAATCTTGTCCTTCCAAATTATACCTTTTTATAAATTCTGGAATAATTTCTCCTGTATCGTAAATACAATAATCTATAACACCTGTTCCGCAATGTTCAATAATTGCATTTAAATGGTCTGATACTGTATAATTATCTGTTTGTCCAGGTTCTGTCATGATATTACTAATATATACTTTGATTGCACTGCTTTCTTTAATTGCTCTTGTTACACCATTTACTAAAAGATTTGGTATGACATTTGTATATAAACTTCCTGGTCCAATGACAATACAGTCTGCATTTTTAATTGCTTCTATTACGCCAGGAGCAGGTCTACAATTCGTTGGACTAATTAAAATTCTATTGATTTTGGTTATTTTTTCTGAAACAACTTCTGGGATTCTAGATTTTTCTTCTACAATATATCCATTAGCAAGTTCTGCTACTATTTTCATTTCATCTAATGTAACGGGAATTACTTTTCCTACCATATTCAAAACTTCATTACTTTTTATAATAGAATCTTCAAAATTACCATTAATTTCTTTCATAGCAGAAAAATAAATATCTGAAAAATTAAGTCCTCTTAACTTTCCTGTTTTAAATTCATAGTTAAATAATTTATTAATTTGTCCTTCTTTTGAAGCCAAAGAAATAATACTGTCTTTTACATCTCCTAACGGTAACATCTGCAATTCTTTTCTAGAATTTGTTGCATCTTCTCCATAATCTGATATCGTTACAATTGCTGTTAAATTGCTGGTATAATTCTTTAACCCAGAAAGAACCGTATCTAATCCTGTTCCTCCACCAATAACAACAATATTAGGTCCTTTATCATATACAGTCTTATCAAAAATTAATGATTTTACATTGACATTATTCTTATTCTCCATTCTTTGATCAGTTGATTCTATTAAAACTTCTAATGTTCTTTTATTTAAGAAAATTAAACCTAAAACAATTGAAACAAATCCCAAAACAAATATAATAATAACTTCTCCTACTTCTCCAAAAGAAATTTCTTTCATCACTAGTATTTTAGCCAAACCATAGCACGCTAATAAAATTCCCACTAAAATTAAAAGCATCCATCTTTTCATTTTATTACTTGATTTAAACCATTGCATTAATCCATTCATTTTTTTACTCCTTGTCCTTCCTTCTTTTATACCTATTCTTTTATTTTTAATAACAGGTTTTATTCCCCTATTACTTCAATTTCTAATTCAATCTTTTTATGAAACTTTTTATAAACTTTTTCTTTCACGTACTTAGCTAGTTCTAAAATATCCTGTGCGGTTGCATTTCCTTTATTGATAATAAAGCCACTATGTTTGGTAGAAACCTCTGCTCCTCCAATAGAATAACCTTTTAATCCAGCTTCCTCTATTAATTTAGCAGTAAAAAAATCATTTCCCCTTTTAAAAGTGCTTCCTGCGCTAGGAAATTCTATCGGCTGTTTTTCTTTTCTATATTTTGCATATTGATCCATCTTTTCTTTTATAAGCTCTTTTTTCCCTTTTTTCAAAATTAATTCTGCCTCTGTTACAATATACGATTCTTCCTTTATTCTACTGGTTCGATATTTAAATTTCATTTCTTCCTTTTGAAATTTCTTTTCATTTCCCTGGTAATCGATGCAAGTAACAGATTTTACAATATCTTTTATTTCTTTACCATGTGCACCAGCGTTCATTCTAATAGCTCCACCAATAGTTCCTGGTATTCCCGATAATTCTTCAATTCCTGCTATTTCCTTTTCTAAAAGTATTCTTGCTATTTTTCCGATTTTCTCACCAGCCCCTACAATCACGCTTACATTATTGGTATTATTTTGTATCTCTATTTTTTCTATTTTTATCATTAAAGTAATACCTTTAATGCCTTTATCTAAAACTAATATATTACTCCCATTTCCAATAACAGTTAATGGAATCTTATTTTCTTTTACCAATTTTAGTATTTCCTTTAATTGTTTAATATTATAAACTTTTATGAAACATTCTGCTGGTCCTCCGATTTGAAATGTAGAATGTCTATCCATTGGTTCATCCCATAATATATTTTGCTTTTCAAGTTGTAAGTTTGACTTTTCTATTAATTCTTTTAAATTCAAAGTTACACTTCCTTTTTTATTGAATTATTTCATCTTATTCTCTTTTTAGTTTTTAATTCATGTTTTCATAGATTAAAAAATTTCTATTATACTATATCATCTTTCTTAAAAAAATACAAGACAAATCCAATTGTTGTTATTACATATTTTTTCTATTTCTGCATAGTATTAATAAAAAGCCCTGGAGGAACTATATGATTTTGAAAGATAACTTTTATGTAATAAAAATAAAGAAAAATTTTCTATCCTTTCTTTTTTTAGGATTTACTTTTTGTTTGCTAATATTTTCAAGCAATAATTTATCTGCTGTAAAATCAGGTTTATCACTATGGGCAAATTCTGTAGTCCCTTCTCTTTTTCCTTTTTTTGTAGCAACTGAATTGCTAATGCACACTAATATAGTTTATCAATTAGGGCATATCCTAAATCGATATATGAAACCTATTTTTAATATTAGAGGAGAAGGTGCTTTTGCTTTTATTATGGGAATTATTAGTGGTTATCCAGTTGGTGCAAAAATTGCTTGTAACTTTAGGCAGAATAATATATGTACAAAGGAAGAGTGCGAAAGATTACTTAGCTTTACAAATAACTCTGGTCCTCTTTTTATTATTGGAACTGTTGGAATTTTAATATTTAAGAACACAACCATTGGAGTTCTATTGTTTATGACTCATTTACTAGCCTGTATAACAGTTGGTATCCTTTTTAGATTTTGGAAATGTAATAAAACCTCTTACTTTCTTATTAAAAACACAAATGGTAAACATCCATCTGCTAAATCCGTATCCTTTTCTAACTTAGGAGAAGTTTTAGCAGAAAGTATTACAAGTGCTACTTCTACTATTTTATTAATTGGTGGGTTTATTGTTCTTTTTTCGAGTATCCTATCCATTTTAAAAGCAAGTGGCATTCTCAATATTCTCGCCTCTTTTACTTCTCCTATTTTCAATCTATTTCATATTGATACAGCTTTTTCTTTACCAACTGTTAGTGGTATGTTAGAAATTACAAATGGAATTAGTACAATCTCCAATATAGCTTGTAAAAAGCTTTCTATTAACATTATCTTAACTGCTTTTTTGCTTGGATTTGGAGGAATTTCTGTGTTATTGCAAGTCTTAAGTATTACTTCTAAAACAGATTTATCCATTAAACCCTATCTATTTGGTAAACTATTACATGGAATATTTGCTTCATTTTATACATACATTTTTATTAATATATTTCCATTTTTTAATTTTGATTTATAGGAGATGATTGTATGGAAAAAGATTTTAATTATATGCCACCATTTAATGATTATGGAATGCCACCACCTCAAGGTCGGAATCGATATAAACGATCTGTACAAAGATCCTATGTTTAACCCTATGGTGCAATATGAGCAAGCTTATTGTTATTATAAATCTTTGTGTATGCAAATGGATTATAAAATAAAGTGTAAAGAATATGAAAAAATGTGTAATCATACAAATTCGTCATCCATAGATAGGCGAGATAGAAAAATTGAATAATTAATTTTACCAAAAAAAAAAGCATATCCATTATGCTTTTTTTGCTATTTCTGCAATTTTTGTAAATGCTTTTGGATCTGATACAGCAAGTTCTGCTAGCATTTTTCTATTAATCATTACATTTGCTTTCTTTAATCCTGCTATCATTTTACTATAAGTTGTTCCATTCATTCTTGCAGCAGCGTTAATTCTTGCGATCCATAATTTTCTAAAATTACTTTTTTTATCTTTTCTTCCAACATAACTATATGCTAAAGATTTCATAACGGCTTGATTAGCATTTCTAAATCGATAGCTTTTTGCTCCATAGTATCCTTTAGCTTGTTTTAATATCTTTTTATGTCTTGCTCTAGTTGTTCTAGCTGTTTTTACTCTTGCCATTTATATTCACCTTCCTTATTTTTTAATGATTAGTTACCATATGGTAATAATTTTTTAATTGTATTTTCGCAGGTTTTATCTGCATACCCATTTTGAACTTTTCCTGATTTTTTTTGTCTTTTAGTTTTATTTGCTAATAAATGTCTTCTGTTTGATTTTGTTCTTTTTACTTTTCCTGTAGCTGTTAAAGAATATCTTTTCTTTGCAGCCTTATTTGTTTTTAATTTTGGCATAATTATAAACTCCTTTCGTATTTTATTACTTTTATATTTACAGATTATTTGTCTGCTTTTTTAGCTAAAATTGTAAACATATTTCTACCTTCTAATTTAGGCTTTTTTTCAACGCTTGCAACATCATCTAAATTTTGTATAAATTTATTTAATACATCTTCTCCTGCTTTTGCATTATTTACTTCTCTTCCTCTAAATCGAACGGTAATTTTAACTTTGTTTCCTTCTATTAAAAATTTTCTTGCATTTTTAGATTTAAAGCTAAAGTCATGTTCTTCAATATTGGGAGTAACTCTTATTTCTTTTAGTTCTAAAACTTTTTGTCTTTTCTTAGCTTCTTTTTCTTTTTTGGCTTGCTCAAACTTATATTTTCCATAGTTCATTATTTTACAAACAACTGGTGTTGCATTTGGCGCAACTAATACTAAATCTAAGTTTTTTTCTTCTGCTTTTGCTAAAGCATCCTGAAAAGAAAGAACTCCTAGTTTTTCTCCATTTTCTCCGATTAATTGAACCTCTTTTGCTTTAATTTGCCTGTTAATTGGTAATTCTTGTTTTATAAAAAACACCTCCGATAATAAAAAAATTTGACTTTTGTTACAAGTCAAATTCAAAATAAAACTAGCAAAAAATTTTGCTAAAATTTATTTAATTTCTAACCTTTTTCCTTACTTTGGATAAGGTGAGAAGTTTGACTTCTTCTTGTAACGTTTTTTATTTTAGCATATTCTTAGTCTCTTTGTCAAGTATTTTTCTGGCTTTTATAAAAAATTTAATTAGTCAATCCTATAAATCTATTTGGAATATAATTACGTTCTTTATTTTTATATTTTCATTCTATGAAAATATACTATAAATAACTATTCCTATCGATTGAATAATAAAGAGATTTAGAATATTAGAAGTAAAAAGATTATTCGTTGCTTCTACCATCCCTAAAATCACTTGTTCTTTTTTCTTGTTATAATGTCTTTGTGACTCAAAAAAAGTAATTAATTCTGGAATACTGGTAATAAATCCAAGTAATATTCCTATAATAATTTGTAAAATACCAAAGTAATTACAGAGATTTTCCAATGTATTTCCTAACAATTTACTAATAAAGAAAAGTAAACATCCTATACTTAATAAGTAAAAAATATATTTTATAGTTTTTTTTCTATTATTTTTTTCCCATTTTTCTTCTTTTTCTATTTTTCTTTCTAATATACTATCTTGTCTACTTAAGTATAATTTATGAACATTTGTATTTAAATAAAGAAATAATATATATAAAATAAGAAATATTGGTACCATTCCAAGATTTAATTCTATCTTAAATACTACGAATAATACCGGTAAAATAATAGTTATAATAACAAGTATTAAATCTATTTTAATTGCTTTATTTCCTAAAGTTTTTTGATTTTTATTTAATAAAACTGAAATTATATATTGTATAAAATTTATAATATTTGAACTAATTACATTTATGATACTAGCTGATATTAACCCACTAAAACTAGAAATTCCAATCGTTAATAATTCTGGTATAGAAGTAGCATATCCAGCAATATTTCCAACTGTTTTCGGTTTTAAATTCAAATTTTCCGCTAATTTTCTTAATGTTGTTACTAAAATATATTTTGAAATTATAACAATTACACCTGCATAAAAAACAAGCTTGATAAATTCAATTATCATTTTTCCTCCCTTTCTTATTCATTTATTAGAATGTTTTTCTTTTATTTTTCCCACTTTTGTTGCCATTTATTAGAAAATACGATATAATGTTAGCATAACTTTGAAAGGAGTAATCGAATGGAGAAAGTCAAAATTGGTAGAGTTTACCGTCATTTTAAAGGAAATTACTATTTTGTAGAAAATATTGCATATGATTCAGAAACTCATGAAAGAATGGTTGTTTATAAACCTTTATATCAAAGAGAAGATGGTCGACAAATTTGGGTAAGACCAGAAAAAATGTTTTTAGAAGCAATACCTGAAAGACCAGACAATATGACAGGTCAAAAAGTTCGATTTGAATTAGTAAAGGATATTCAAAAAAATTATATAAAATAAAAAAATATATTTAAAATAAAACATGGAGGGAAATTATGATTGACATTAAATTTTTAAGAGAAAATCCAGATCTCGTCAAAGAAAATATAAAGAAAAAATTTCAAGATAAAAAATTAATTTTAGTAGATGAAATAATTAATTTAGATATAAAAAATAGAGAAGCTAAATTAAATGGTGATCATTTAAGAGCAGAAAGAAAAAACTTAAGTACTCAAATTGGTAACCTTATGAGAACCGGTAAAAAAGAAGAAGCAGAAAAAATTAAATTAGAAGTAACTCAAATTAATGATAAATTAATAGAAAACGAAAAACTAGAAAATAAATATTCAGAAGAAATACACTCAAGAATGATGAAAATTCCTAATATCATGCACGAATCTGTTCCTATTGGTAAAGATGATAGTCAAAATGTAGAAATTCAAAAATTTGGAGAACCATTTGTTCCCGACTATGAAATTCCTTATCATGGTGAAATAATGGAATCACTTAGTGGTCTTGATTTAGACAGTGCTAGACGTGTGGCTGGAAACGGATTCTATTATCTAATGGGAGATATAGCAAGACTTCATTCTGCTGTTCTTACTTATGCAAGAGATTTCATGATTGATAAAGGTTTTACTTATTGCATTCCTCCTTACATGATTCGAAGCGATGTTGTAACAGGTGTTATGAGCTTCGAAGAAATGGATGCTATGATGTACAAAATTGAAGGTGAAGATTTATATTTGATTGGTACCAGTGAACACTCTATGATTGGTAAATTTAAAGGACAACTTCTAAAAAAATGTAACATGCCTTATACTATGACTTCTTACTCTCCTTGCTTTAGAAAAGAAAAAGGAGCTCATGGTATCGAAGAACGTGGGGTATATAGAATACACCAATTTGAGAAGCAAGAAATGATTGTTGTTTGTGAACCTGAAGATAGTTGGAATTGGTATGATAAAATGTGGTCTTATACAGTTGAATTCTTTCGAAGTATGAATATTCCAGTTAGAACTCTAGAATGTTGCTCAGGTGACCTAGCTGATCTGAAGGCTAAATCTTGTGATGTCGAAGCTTGGAGTCCACGTCAAAAAAAATATTTTGAAGTAGGAAGTTGTTCTAATCTAACAGATGCACAGGCTCGTAGATTAGGTATTCGAATTAAAAGCGAAAATGGAAACTACTTTGCACATACTTTAAATAATACCGTAGTCGCTCCCCCAAGAATGTTAATTTCTATAATAGAAAACAATTACCAACCTGATGGAAGTGTCATGATTCCAGAAGTGTTGAGGTCCTATATGGGTGGTTTAGAAAAAATCGAAAGAAAAAACAAGAATTAAGTTCTATCATAAATAAATCATAAATAAAAAGGAGAATATTATGTTAGTCAAAAACCCTAAATTTGAAATTTCAGCAGTTGAACCTAAACAATATCCTAGCAAACATTTACCTGAAATCGTTTTAGTTGGTAAATCTAATGTTGGTAAATCCAGTTTTATAAATACTATGATTAATCGAAAAAAATTAGCCAGAACTAGCAGTGAACCTGGTAAAACTCGTCAGATTAATTTTTATAATATTGATGAAACTTTTTATTTTGTTGATTTACCTGGTTATGGCTATAGCAAAATGTCAAAAAAAGAACAAGAGCAAGTCGGTAAGTTTATTGAAAATTATTTATTTCATCGAAAAGAAATCTCATTAATTATATTTCTAATTGATATTCGTCATTCTCCAACAACTAATGATAAACTTATGTATAATTATATTATTTCTTCTGGGTTACCGTTTATAATACTTGCAAATAAAGCTGATAAAATTGCTATTACAAAAGTAGATTATACTGTTTCTGAGTTGCAAAAACAAATTAATCCTATTGGTGATATTACTACTCTTCCCTTTTCATCGGAAAGAAAGATTTATAAAGATAAAGTTTGGAAAATCATTAAACAATTTATTTAATTACTATATTAAAAAGAGGCTTTCTAAAAT
>CANRKZ010000018.1 GCA_947631335.1 uncultured Clostridia bacterium | reverse complement strand
AATAGAAGAAAGAATGCCATATAAAAAACTTGTGGTATGAGAATAAAAATGATATAATACAAAAAATGATAAATAGGAGTGGAGAAAAATGTCAAAGAAAATAACAGATAGAATTACATGGGTAGGAAAAACAGATTGGGAATTAAAAAAATTTCATGGAGATGAATTTACAACTGTAAGTGGATCAACTTATAATAGCTATTTAATTAGAGATGAAAAAATAGCTTTAATTGATACAGCATGGCTTCCTTATGATAAAGAGTTTGTAAGTAACTTAAAAGAAGAAATAGATTTATCAAAAATAAATTATGTAATAGCATTACATGGTGAAATAGATCATAGTGGTGCATTAATCGAGTTAATGAATCAAATGCCTAAAAATACACCTATTTATTGTACAGCAAATGGAGTTAAATCAATCAAAGGACAATATCATAAAGATTGGAATTTTCAAGTTGTAAAAACAGGAGATACTTTAAAGTTGGGAGAAACAACTTTAACATTTATAGAAGCACCAATGCTTCATTGGCCGGATACAATGTTTGCTTATTTAAGTAAAGAAAATGTTTTATTTAGTAGTGATGGATTTGGACAACATTTTGCATCGGAACATTTATATGCAGATCAAGTTGATCAAGATAAACTATATAAGGAAGCTATCAAATATTATGCTAACATATTAGCTCCATTTGGTATGATAGCTATAAAAAAAATTAATGAAGTGTTAGCTATGAATTTACCAATAAATATGATTTGCCCAAGCCATGGATTAATCTGGAGAGAAAATCCAACACAGATCGTAAAAAAGTATTTAGAATGGGCTGGTAATTATCAAGAAAACCAAATTACCATTCTTTATGATACTATGTGGAATGATACAAGAAAAATGGCAGAAGCAATTGCAAAAGGAATTCAGAACAAAGACAAGGAAGTTACCATTAAATTAATGAATACAGCAAAAGATGATAAAACAGATGTCTTAACAGAAGTATTTAAATCTAAAATGATTTTAGTTGGGTCACCAACAGTTAATAATGGCTATTTACATTCAATAGCTGGAATCTTAGAAATGATAAAAGGAATGAAACTTAAAAATAAAAAGGCGGTTGCTTTTGGTAGCTATGGTTGGAGTGGAGAAGCGGTAAAGCAAATTACAGAATATTTAAAAATAGCAGGATTTGATGTAGTAAATGAGGGAATTAGATGTATGTGGACCCCAGATAAACAATTAGAAAAAGAATTAATTGGATTTGGAGAAAAACTTGTATAATGAAATATAAAAGGTGATATTATGTCAAAAGTGATAGGGACAAGTTTGGTCATAAAACAAGAAACAAAGTTTGATAAAATAAGAAAAAGAATTTATCAAATATTCTTTCCTGAAGAATATCTACTTGAAATGGAATTAGAAAACTTAATAAAGATTCATAGACCGAATACAAAAAATATAATAATACCAAGGGAGATAGGAAAGTGAAAAATATAAAAGATTATGATTTAAATGACTTAAAAGAGGAATTAGTTAATATAGGAGAAAAACCATTTAGAGCAGAACAAATCTTTAAATGGTTATATCAAGAAAAAGTAAAATCTTTTGATGAAATGACAAATTTATCTTTAGAACTTAGAGAAAAACTAAAACAGAATTACACCTTTTGTAATTTTAATATATTAAAAAAGCAAGAATCAAAAGATGGAACTATAAAATATTTATTTGATGTTTTAGATGAAAATGCCATTGAAACAGTTCTTATGAGTTATCATCATGGATATAGTATTTGTGTATCTTCTCAAATAGGATGTAAAATGGGATGTAAGTTTTGTGCTTCAACTGGAATTGATTTTGTAAGAAACTTAAGTAGTGGAGAAATTATAGAACAATTATTAGCTGTTGAACAAGATACAGGAGTTAAAATATCAAATATTGTATTTATGGGAATTGGAGAACCTTTAAATAATTATAATAACGTGATAAATAGTATAAGAATTATGAATAATCCAAAAGGGTTAAATATTGGAGCAAGACATATTAGTATTTCGACGAGTGGACTAGTTCCAGGAATTAATCGATTAGCCAATGAAAATATTCAATGTACGTTATCCATATCATTACATGCTACAAATAATGAAAAAAGAAGTAGTATGATGCCAATTAATAATGCATTTCCAATAGAAGAATTAATGCAGGCATGCAAAGATTACATAGAAAAGACACATAGGAGAATTTCTTTTGAATATGCATTAGCAAAAGACAATAATGACAACTTAGAAGATGCAAAAGAATTAGTAAAACTATTAAAAGGTATGAACTGCCATGTGAATTTAATACCAATTAACAAAATAGAAAATGGAGATTTCATAAAAAGCTCAAATGAAAATATTATGAAATTTAGAGATTATTTAAATGACCATGGGATAGTAGCAACAATTCGTAGAGAACTAGGATCAGACATTGATGCAGCATGTGGACAATTAAGAAGAACTGCCTTGAACAAGCACTAAAATAGTATATTTTGCCATTAATGAAAAATCAAATAAAATAATATCGGAAAATAAAAATCAAAAAACAGTCTAAGTTTGTTTTTTTAACCTTAGACTGTTTTAAGTTTACAAATTTTTTATATCATATTACTTTCCACTTGGTCTAGTAGATAATGAAGCTAAAGAGTTCATAGTACCTATAGTATCTGATAAAACAGGAGCCAATAAAATTTTTCCAGTACCTCTATAAACGTTAACAAAACCTTCAGCAGAAATAGCTGAGCCGATAAGACTTTTACTTGATTTTTCAACAGTAAATTCTAAAGTATCTGACCAAGCAACAGCAAAATTTCCATCAACTTTAATAGTATCATTATCTAATTCAACTTCAATAAGTTCTTCTCTAGGAACAGGACTTTCCAAAACAGCTAAACCATTTCCAGATAATTTTAAACTAAACAAACCTTGATTTCCAAGTAAAGCAGAAGAAACATTAGAACGCATAATAACATCATAATTTACATTAGAATCACAAGCTAAGAACATACCATCATCTAGAACTACTCCAGACCCCCAGGTAGAAACATCTTCAATTAATAGATGTTTATAAGTAGGTTCAAGAACTAGAGTACCAGTACCTTTATATTTTGGCTTAACAGCAGACTCCTTTGTTACAGAACCTTTTATAGCCTTTCCAAGAAAGTCTCCAACGCCTTTAACATCAGCAACAGATTGGATATTGCCAATCATTAATTGCATAGCACCTGCACTTAAAGTATATTCATCACCTTGTAATTCAATAACAACTTGTCTTCTTCTTACATCCATTCTAGATGCAAAATATTGAGTAATACAAGTATATGGATTAACACTTAAATCTGAAAGATATTCAATAATTTTAATATTTCCATTACTTTCCTTAATTCTAATATCATCATTGTCTAAAAAATTCTTAATTTGGTACATAAAAAATTCCTCCTATTATTATAATTTTTTTACAATTTGAGTATATAAATAATTATAAAAAATGTCAATAGTATGAAATCGATAATAATATTTGTTACAATTATTAAACAATAGAAAGAAAAGGAAGAACAATTATAAGAAAAAAGGTGAATTATTTTGAAACAGGAATATAGGGAAGCATTCTCAGAAATAAGTGAAATTTTAAATTTAATGCCAGTAGGATTACTAAATAAGATTTCGAGAAGGTTTTGCGAGATGATAGAAGAAAAAGCAAAAACATATTGTCCTAACATACAAGAACCATTAGAAAAACAAAAGTTAAAAGATGAAACAATAATAATTTTAGGGTTAATATATAGGGATTTTTATGTAATGAAAATGAAAGGAGAAAATTACAAGAAAAAGATTCACAGGAGTTAGCTAAAGTAGAGCAAAAAATTGAAAAAGAAATGAGACAAAAATATAATCCAGATGAAATAAAAAAAGAGCTCTAGAGATGTAAAAGAACAACAAATAGAATCTTATATGATTTTAAAAGAAGAAAAATGGTATAAAAAGATTGTTAATATTATTAAAAGAATTTTTAGAACATAAATTTGTAATTTTATGTAAAACATGATACAATATAAGTGTAGACCATTTTTTAGATCTCTATGTTTGCTTTTGGCATCATGACGGATCGACTACAAATAATTTTAACAAGGAGGAAATAAAAATGGCTAACTACACAATTGAAAACTTAATAGAAGAAAGCGTACGAATAGTATCCGGACAGACGATTGTAGTGTATCCACAGTACGGTTGTAAAGAGGAAAAAATTAATTTTAATGTTGCGACATTCAATGGAAGCTATGCTTCAAACAATGGGACGCTAGCATTTGTAATTAATAATATCCTTTATGTTACTCCTGAAACTTCAAAAGCATATAAAGCTCTTGCAAGTTTTTCCGAAAGAGATTTCTACGTTCCTTTCTCGAATGGTGACTATCCAAAAGAAGAAAAAGATTTCTGGGAACACTTATGTTCCATGCAAAGGGAATTGCAGAAAAAAGAGTTTATCCATGATTGCAATGAATATTGTGATAAGCATCATATAGGTGCTTTGGATGAATCAATTCTTGAAAATTGTTTGATAATACCAAATACTGGAGTGAGGGTAAGACATTTCTATTATGAAGATGTTTATTACCCTGTTATAAATCAAACATTTTTTGACAGTACAGTTCCTGACCGCATCGGAAAGTTCTGCTTGAACAATGGCAAAGTTGTCTTTGTTTACAGAGATGGAACGACAAGAGTAACGAAAGGATACAAGATACTAGATGCACTCAAAGAAGCTGGATATGAAAAATCAGGAATCTTTGTCCCTTTCTCTAATGGAGAAGAAATTATTGATTCTGCAGTACAAGTACGTTGGGAGAAAATTACTAAGTAAAATAGCCATTTGGTAGGAGAGTATTATTAACTTTTCTAAAGCAGGAAGTCTAGCTCATTTGCTAGGCTTTTTGTTTTAAAATTGCTATAAAAAGAAAACAACTATTGTAGAATAAAATTAAAAATGATATAATAATTAGGAAAAATAAAACGGGGAGACAAATTATATGTTATTAAAAGATATAAAATTACCATTTGTAAATAAACTTAAGGTATATGCATTTGTAGGACCATCTGGAACAGGAAAGAGTTATAGAGCTCAAATGGTAGCAAGTGAAAGAGGAATCAATTTTATTATAGATGACGGATTATTAATTAAAGAAAATGAAGTAGTAGCAGGAGAATCAGCAAAAAAGGCAGCTACAAAGGTAGCTACTGTAAAACATGCACTATTTTATGAAGAAAAAGAAAGGGAACCTATTATAAAAGCTTTTAAAAAATATAGACCAGAAAGTATTTTAATTTTAGGAACATCAGATGGTATGGTACAAAAAATAGCAACCAATCTTGGATTACCGGAAATTTCAGAAACAATTTATATTACAGATGTTGCAACAGAAGAAGAAATGAAAACGGCAAGAAGGATTAGAGTAACAGAAGGAAAACATGTAATACCAGTTCCAACTTTTGAAATAAAAAAAGATTTTTCAGGATATTTGCTAGATCCACTTCAAATTTTCAAATCAAAAGGAAAAGGACAAAAACCATATGTGTCTGAAAAATCTATTATAAGACCGACTTTTAGTTATCTAGGAAATTTTACAATATCAGATTTAGTATTTAGGCAAATTTTGGAATATTTAGCTATACAAACACCAGCTATTCATAAAATTTTAAAAACAAGAGTAGAAAACTTTGGAGAAGGTGCCAAGATTTATATGGAGGTAAGTGTTGTATATGGTTTTAATGTAATGGATGGATTAAATGATTTTAAGAAAAGATCAAAAAAAGAAATTGAAAAGTTGACAGCTATGAATGTAGTAGAACTAGAAGTAGTTGCCAAAAATATTTATGTACCGCAGGAAGAATAATGAAATAGGATTAAATATAATATTTTCAAGAAGGAGTGAAATAAATGGCGTTTATAGTAGCAATTGATGGACCAGCAGGAAGTGGAAAAGGAACTATAACAAAATTAGTAGGAGAAAAATTAGGATTAATTAATATCGATACAGGTGCTATGTATAGATGTGTTACAGTTTATATGTTAAGAAATAATATTAAATTAAATGAAAAAGAAAAAGTAAAAAAAATGTTAAAGGAAATTAACATAGAATTTAAGTCAGAAAAAGTATACTTAAATCAAGAAGATGTAACAAATGAAATAAGAAAAACAGAAGTAAATAATTTAGTATCACAAGTATCACATCTTATAGAAATCAGAGAAAATATAACAAATTTATCAAGAAAAGTGGCAGATGGAAAAGAAGTCATTATGGAGGGAAGAGATATTGGAACAAATGTGTTTCCAAATGCTGATGTAAAAATATATTTAGATGCATCTCCAGAAGAAAGAGCAAATAGAAGACTAAAACAAAATCAAGAAAAAGGGATAGAGTCTTCTTATCAAGAAATTTTAGAAAATATAAAATTTAGAGATAATAATGATAAATCAAGTAATGTAGCACCATTAAAACAGGCAGAAGATGCTATCTATATTGATTCTACTAATATGACAATCGAAGAAGTTGTAAATAAAGTAATAGACGTTATAAAGAAAAAAGGATAGAAAACAAAAAATCTAAAATGGGAAGGAAGGAACAAAATGAAGGGATTTTTGAAAAAAATAGCTAGAGGAATCGTAAAAACAGCTATTTATATTTATTGTAAAATTGTTTACCAAGTGAAAATAGTAGGAAAAGAGAACATTCCAAAAGAAGGGCCAATTATTATTTGTGGAAATCATAGAAGTTTTTTAGATCCACCTCTAGTAGAAGTAACTTGTGGAAGATATGCCAGATTTTTAGCAAAAGAAGAATTAACAAAAAATAAATTTTTAGGGTTTTTAGGAATAATTTTTGATGCTATTTTGGTAAAAAGAGATTCAAAAGAAGTAGTAGCAATTAAAGAATCTTTAAAAACTTTAAAAAATGGAGATTGTTTAGCACTATTTCCTGAAGGTACTCGAAATGGATTAGAAAAAGGAGAAAAAGTAAAAGATGGAGCAGCTTTTTTTGCTGTAAGAAGTGGAGTAAAGGTAATTCCATGTGGTATAAAAGGTGGAAAAAAGGGAGATTGGAAAGTTACTATTACTTATGGAAAGCCGTTAGATTATAGTAAATATAAAGGAACGAAAGATAAAGAAACATTAGACAAAATAACAAATGAAATAATGGAAAACATCATTTGTTTGACAAAATAATAAAATAGGTGTATAATTTTATAAGTTTTTTAAGAGAAAATAGACGTTTTTCAAAAACACCATTGAAAAACGTCTTAAGTTATGAAAAGAGGGAAATAAAAATGAACAACCAAAAAATAAGAAATATAGCAATTATCGCACACGTAGATCATGGAAAAACAACATTAGTAGATAGTTTATTAAAACAAAGTCATGTTTTTCGAGAAAATGAACAAGTAGCAGAAAGGATTATGGATTCAAACGATCAAGAAAAAGAAAGAGGAATTACAATACTTTCTAAAAATACATCTGTTATGCATGATGATATTAAAATAAATATTGTTGATACACCAGGACATGCGGATTTTGGTGGAGAAGTAGAAAGAGTTTTAAAAACAGTAGATGGAGTTCTTTTATTAGTAGATGCTTTTGAAGGAGCAATGCCTCAAACAAGAGAAGTCTTAAAAAAATCATTAGCATTAGGATTAAAGCCAATTGTTGTGATTAATAAAATAGATAGACCAGGAGCTACCCCTGAAAAAGTAGTAGATCAAGTAATTGAACTATTTATTGAATTAGATGCTACAGATGATCAATTAGATTTTCCAGTCGTATATGCATCTGCGAAAAATGGAATTGCAAAAATGGACTTGAATGAAGAAACAAAAGACCTTTCTTGTTTATTTGAAACAATTATAAACACTATTCAAGCACCAAATTGTGATGAAGAAGGACCAGCTCAAATGCTAGTTTCTAATATTGATTATGATGATTATGTAGGAAGAATTGCTGTACGGAAGAGTAGAAAGAGGGATTATTAAAGTTGGGATGCCAGTTGCTATATGTGGAAAAGAAGAAAAAATAACACAAGGAAGAATTGCAAAGGTTTATACACATGTAGGATTAAATAAAGTAGAAGTAGAAGAAGGAAAAGCAGGAGATATTATTGAACTTGCAGGTCTTCCTGATATTAATATCGGAGATACAATTTGTGACTTTAATCATCCAGAAAAAATTCCTTTTGTTGATATTGATGAACCAACTGTATCTATGACTTTTAGTGTAAACAATGGACCTTTTGCAGGTAAAGAGGGACAATTTATTACATCAAGACATATTCGTGATAGACTTTTTAAAGAGTTAGAAAGAAATGTATCTTTAAGGGTAAAAGAGACGGATTCTCCAGATTCTTTTGAAGTATCAGGAAGAGGAGAACTTCATCTATCAGTATTAATTGAAACTATGAGAAGAGAGGGATTTGAACTTTTAGTATCTAGACCAAAGGTTATTTATAAAGAAATTGATGGCGTAAAATGTGAACCAATTGAATTACTAGTGGTAAATGTTCCAGATGATTGTGTTGGAAATGTGATTGAAAAATTAGGTAGAAGAAAAGCAGAAATGATAAATATGGAACCAGCTGAAGTAGGTCATACCAAAATTGAGTTCAAAATTCCAGCAAGAGGATTAATTGGATATAGAACAGAATTTTTAACGGATACTAAAGGAGAAGGAACCATGAATCATATTTTTGATTCTTATGAAACTTTTAAGGGAGATATTCAAGCAAGGGTAAGAGGAACTATAGTTGCATTTGAAAACGGAAAATCAGTGACTTATGGATTATATAATGCCCAAGATAAGGGGGACTTATTTATTGGACCTGGAGTAGAAGTCTATGAAGGAATGATAGTAGGTTTAAATTCAAGAGGAGAAGATTTATCAATCAATGTATGTAAAGAAAAACATCTAACTAATACAAGAGCATCTGGATCAGATGAGGCATTACGTTTAGTACCACCAATTCAAATGTCACTTGAAAAAGCAATAGAATTTATACAAGATGATGAATTAGTAGAAGTAACACCAAAGTCTATTCGTTTAAGAAAGAAAATATTAGATTCAAAAGAAAGAGAAAGAGCTGCAAGAAATAAATAAATTAAAATTTTATATAAAGTAAAGAAGTAATAAAAATGGCGAAAGGAAACATAGGAAGAAATAGAAACATAGTAAGGAGTCGAAGGGAAATACTAAATTATTTATTAGAAAAAGAGGAAATAAAAAAATTTAGAGAAGATCATAAAATACAACCTAGCACAGGAATAAAACAAAAGGTAATAGATGTTTACGAAAAAACTAAAGACAAACAAGAAGTATATAAAGTAGTACAAAGCTTTAATGAAAAGATAGGAAAAGAAGCTTTTAGCAAAGATATTGTAGACCAATGGCTAGAAGCATATGAAAAAAGTACTATAAAATTAAGGAAAGAAGATGATGATGCTAGATAAAAATAAAAGTAGTGCAAAAAGAATATTACTTTTTGGCAACTTTTTATAAGCAAAGGGAGATAAAAAGATGAACACACAAGAATTAAAGAAAATAAAGACAAAAGCTTTAGAAAATCATATTCCCATTATAATGGATGATACTTTGGAAGTTATAGGAAAATATCTAAAACAAGAAAAACCAAAAAGAATTTTAGAAATTGGAACAGCAGTTGGTTATTCAGCAATTTGTTTCACAGAATTTTTATCTGAAGAAGGTACCATCGATACGATTGAAAGAGATGAAGAAAGAATACATGAAGCAAAAACAAATATTAAAAACACGGAAGTAAAGGATAAAATTAATATTTATGAAGGAGATGCTGTGGAGATTTTACCTACTTTAAATAAAAAATATGATGTTGTGTTTATTGATGCAGCAAAGGGTAAATATCCATTTTTTCTAAAAGAAGCTATAAGAATGATAAAACCAAAGGGAATTATTTTTGCAGATAATATTTTATATAAAGGTTATGTAATGAGTGATTATAACAAACATAAGCAACGTACTGCAGTTAGAAATTTAAGAGAATATATTAAAGAAGTAAGCGAAAATCCGAATCTTGAAACTGAAATTCTAGAGGTAGGAGATGGGCTTGCTGTTAGTAGAATGAAATGATAAAACACTCACCTAAGAAAGAACTTCTTAGGTGAGTGAATTTTTTTGAAAAGAATTAGTCTAGTAAGTACGAGCTCTTTCATCAACTGATTTTGCGCTAATTAAACCAATTTTGTCAACAATTATAAGCTCTTTTTTATTTTTATCGGTAGGCTTTAAATAGCATCTAAAGAAAGGCTTATTTACTTTTTTAGGATCAAAATGTATATAGGGAATAATTTCCTTATACTCATTATTTTTATATTCTGTATGAGAAAGGTTGTCTTCGGATAGTGGATTTAAGCCGAATTCAGCATCAGCATCCATCTTCTGAGTACGAACCTGAACTTCAAAAAAGTTTTTTTCATTATCCATATAAGCTCCATGAAGGGACTTATATCCGTTTTCCTTTGGAAATGCAATATAGTCTTTATACAAATTATTTTTTCCTACTATTTTAGTAGGTGGCATCAATGTGCACATATGTTGTGTAAGACTTTTAGTGCATATATCCATTATAGGATAACACATTTTTTCTTGATCTTCTTCCTTTTGGTTAGAATCAATAATCACTTTTAAAGCAATTATGTCATACAAGAAAATACTTTTTCCTTCAAAGTAATATTTGATAATCTTTCGTAAAGCACTTTCCCAGGCTTTTTGTCTACATAAGATAATAGTAAAGTAAGATTTTAATTCTTTGGTAGATAGATCTTTACGTATGGTTGAAATCTTTTCGCGCATAGGTAAAAAATATCCAGAAGAAATTACTGTATAAAATCTTGAGACTTCAGGAAGTATTGCTGTACTAATTGGACTATCAAGTTCTGCTAAACCTAACATAAAAGCTTTAATGATCTTAGGTAAAGAGTCATTTACAGGATCATAAATAGTCTTCCGATAAAGATTACCGATTTCTTCTAATTCTTTTCTTTGTAGCTTTGTTAAATGAAAAGCCATTTTTTTCCTCCTCTGCAATTTTGCTACTCATTAATTATACCATGAAAATGTAGAAAATTCAAGGGATTGACATAATCTATAAAAAAATATATAATAGAAAACAAAGGAAGTAAGATAAATAAGAGGTAATAAAATGAAACAAGTAGAATTATTAGCACCTGCAGGTTCTTTTGAAAAAGCAAAAATTGCATTTATGTATGGAGCAGATGCTGTATATGCAGGAACTTCATCATTATCACTAAGAACAAGAGCAGATATGCAAAATGATGATTTAGAAAAAACAATAAAATATGCACATGAAATAGGAAAAAAAGTATATGTAACACTAAATATATTTGCATGGGATGAAAAATATGAAGAGATAATAGAAATGGCAAAAAAATTAAATAAGCTAAAACCAGATGGAATTATTGCAGCGGATGGTGGAGTTATAGAAATTTTGAAAGAATATGCACCTAATGTACCCATAAATGTAAGTACACAAGCAAATATAGTAAGTTTGCATGATTGTAAGTTTTGGCAAAAAAATGGTGCTAAAAGAATGATACTGGCTAGAGAAATGAATAAAGAACAACTAAAGTATATTATGGAAAATAAACCAAAAGATATGGAAATAGAAATATTTATACATGGAGCAATTTGCTTTGCGTTTTCAGGGAGATGTTTTTTAAGTGATTTCTTATCATGCCGAAGTGCTAATTTAGGAGATTGTGCTCAAAGTTGTAGATGGTCTTATAATTTATATGCAGAAGAAGTAAATAATCCAGGTAATCTCATGCCGATAGAAACAAATGAATATGGGACAAGCATTTTTTCATCAAAAGATTTATGCCTAATAAAAGAGTTACCTGAAATTATAGATATGGGTGTGGATAGCCTAAAAATAGAAGGTAGATTAAAAACCGAATATTACTTAGCAAGTGTAATAAATGCTTATCGAAATGCAATAGACGACTATCAAAAAAATCCTCAAAATTATGAATATAAAAAATACTTAAAAGAATTAGAAAAAGTAAAAACAAGAGGATTAACGACTTTTTATTTTAATGATAGAAACAATAAAGATATTCAAGAATATAGTGGAAGGCAATATAACGAAGACTATGAGTTTGGAGGAAAAATAGTAAAATATGAAAAAAATCTTTCTACAATTGAAATAAAAAATAAATTAATGGTAGGAGATATTTTAGAAATTATTGTACCAAACCAAATAGATCCAATAAACTTTAAAATAGAACAACTCTATGAAGAAGAAACCAAAAAGCTAATTAAAGAAATAAGTCCAGGAGTAAAAGGACAAAAAGTAAAAATGAAATTACCAATTGAATGTAAAAAAGATTGGATTATTAGAAGAAAAAAATAAATAAAAAAATGTTACCAAACAATATAATTTGCTTTGGTAACATTTTTTTGATTAACATTAATTTATTTAAGGGATTTTTTAAAATCAATTAAAATATTATAGTTTAAATAATTTTAAAATGTAAACACCTAAAAATACACATAAAATACAAATCAACCCATTTAAGTCAATACCAACATTTGGAAAAAGTACAAAAATAGAACCAAGAGTAAAACCGATAATACTATAAAAAGTTTGAGCATAGAAATGAGATAGCAAGAATTTAGTTATTTTCATACACATAAGGCAACCTAAAATTAATCCAATTCCCATTGGAATTAATACAGGACAATACAAATAGGAAATAGAAGATAAATATGTAGAATATACTCCCATAAGCATTAAAATAATAGTGCTACTTACACCAGGGACAATAACTCCAACCGACATAATAAAGCCACACAAAACAAGGTAAAAATAGCTAAAATCATTAGAAACAGAAGTAATATTTATATATTTTTCTAATAAAACAGAAGTAATACCAAGTGCAAATGTAAACAAAGTATATAATATATAGTGAAATTTAAAATTTATTTTACTATTTACTTCTTTGGTGAGAGAAGGAATACTACCTAAAATTAATCCAATAAAAATTGACTTAGTCTGAATAGGAAATACCAAAAGAAAGTAATTCAATATATTACTAAAAATAAGAATACCAATTCCTATACCAATTAAAATGGGAAGTAAGAAATTAGTGTTTTTTTTAATATCAGAAAAAAAATTTAAAACAGAATCTAGTAATTTTTCATAAATACCAAAAATTACACAAAGAACTCCGCTACTAATTCCAGGAAGAATCGCACCTGCACCAATTGCTATTCCTTTTGTACAATTTAATAAAAAAGTCATAAAATACACCTCTATTAACTTTATGAAATAAAATATAAAAAATTCTTAAAATAGAAATTTTTATGGTCATGCACTTTTATTTTTTTGATTCATATAATGACAATATGAGAAAAATGGAGGTGCATTTATGTTAGCAGCACTTTGTATGACAGGGATTTATGGCTTTGTGGAATTTTTGAAATCAGCAGTATTTGTTGCTCGGATATATTCAAGGAGGTAACTTATTTCCAGAACCATTATCAGCGGAAGAAGAAAAATATTACTTAGAACAAATGTCAAAAGGGGACAATGAAGCGAGAAATATATTGATTGAGAGAAATTTAAGATTAGTAGCACATGTAGCTAAAAAATATACAAATGTAAAAGTAGAACAAGATGATTTGATTTCAATAGGAACAGTAGGGCTGATTAAAGGAATTAATAGCTTTAAGATAGAAAAAGGAGCCAGACTTTCTACTTATGTATCACGATGCATTGATAATGAAATTTTAATGCATTTAAGGGCTACTAAAAAATTGCGGATCAGAAGTATACTTGAATGAACCAATACGGAAAAGATAAAGATGATAATGTAGTTACTTTGCAAGAAGTATTAGAAAATAATGAGAGAAATATTGAAGATGAAGTGGATATTAAAATGAAAATCAAGCTATTATTTGAAAAAATGAAAGATTTATTAAAAGATAGAGAAAGAACGATTTTAGAGCTTAGATTTGGACTTCGGAGGACATAAGCCAAAGACTCAAAATGAAATAGCTAAAATGATGGGAATTTCTCGTTCTTATGTATCGAGAATTGAAACAAAAGCAATTCATAAGCTAGCAAAGGAAATAAAAGAATAATATTTTAAAACCCCCTTTCTTTATTAAGGCAAATATGTTATAATGATAAAAATAAAAAAGTGAGGGATTAAATGAATCGAATAAAATTAAAAGATAGAATATTACCGACTTATACAAAAGGAGAAGAAATATTCAATATGACATCTCATATTGTTGGTGCTGTATTAGGGATTGTTGCAATGGTTTTGTGTATTGTATTTGCAGCTATTCATGGTAATGTTTATGGTGTTGTAAGTGCAGCAGTATATGGGGTAACGATGATCTTATTATATACAATGTCAAGTATTTATCATGGATTAAATCCAAAAAGATATTCAAAAAGAGTGTTCCAAGTACTAGATCACTGTTCTATTTTTTTACTAATTGCAGGTTCTTATACGCCATTTGCCTTATGTACAATACGACAAGAAGATACTTTTGTTGGATGGACGATTTTTGGAATTATATGGGGGTTTGCTATTTTAGGGATTATCTTAAATTCAATTGATATAAAAAAATTTAAAGTTTTTTCCATGATATGTTATTTAGCCATGGGGTGGTGTATTATTGTAAAAGCAGGTTTATTGCCAAAAGCGTTAGGAATAAATGGGCTAATTCTATTAGTAGCAGGTGGAATTGCTTATACAATAGGAGCTATTTTATATGGAATTGGTAAAAAACGTAAATATATGCATTCTATCTTTCATCTATTTATTTTATTAGGAAGTTTATTGCAATTTTTCTGCATTTTATTTTATGTTATGTAAAAATAAAAAAGACATATAAATGCCTTTTTAACAATTATTTTACCCACAAATCTTAATTTATTTTAGCATATTTTTATATAAAAATCAAGCGATAGAAAAGTATAAATGAATGAGAATAAAAGCAAAAAATAGAGATATTATAATATAAAGTATAAAACTATATTCTTTTTAGAAAAAAATTCATTTGTAAAGATAATGTTAGTATGTTAAAATATAAATAACTTAAGAAATTAAGGAATAAATAAGTAAATAATTTTCCCTGCATAGTACGTATAGACAGAATTTTTAGAACCAACACACAATAAGAGGGGCCAAATCTCGTGAATATGGCGTGCAAGCTCACAGTATATAGTGAGAAGCCCATGAGTATTCAGGTAGGCACCCACCTGTTTTTAGGAGCAGGTCCTTAAAAATTCAAACATCTGACGGCTAAGGCGGGGTATTTTTATATAAAAAAATCCAGTATAACTACTGGATTTTAAAGTTTTCAGAAGTTAAAGTAAGGATTGCTTCTGCATAAATTTTACAACATAAAATTAAATGATTAATTTCGATAAATTCATTTGTTTGATGACACATATCTTTATGACCAGGAAAATTAGCACCAAATGAAACACAATTTTCGAATGCTTTTGCATAAGTTTCACCACCAATTGCTATTGGTTTACAATTTGAATTTGTGCATTGATTGAATATATCGCAAAGAGTTTTTACTAATACATTATCTTTTGGAACATATAAAGCAGGAGAAATATTAATAGTATTATAAATTAAGTTTTTATACAATTCACAATGTTTTATAAATTTTTTATTTATTATTTCGACAGATGTTTCTATAGGTACTCTTATATTCATTTTAAGTTGTAATTTTGAATTCTGCAACGAAAAATGTCCGACATTTAAAGTGAGTTTTCCAGATTCATCTTCAAAAGCTATATCTAAATTTTTTCCACTAAAATCTGTTCCAATATATTTATCGAAAAAATCAAATAATTCAATTTGTACGTTATAATGTTTAAAAATTTTATTTAATAGGATTACTAGTCTAGAAATAGCATTTATGCCAAAATCAGGATGTGCACCATGTGCTTGAATTCCGTGAGAAGTGAATTTTATTTCTTGATTACTAATTTTATAAATATCAATTTCAAAATTATTTTCATCAATTTCTTTTTTAGAAAATTTAATAAATTCATCTGTAGATATTTTTTTATTATCAATAGAAAGAATTGTACTACAGAATTTAGGGACTACGTTTAATGCATTATGATTACAATCAATTTCTTCTATTTTTATATTAGAAAAATTATTTTTGGGATAATGCATATCAATAGAGCAATTCAATATTGATTTTTCTGCATAAATGCAAGGAAAATCAGCATCAGGACTAAATGCAAAAGTAGGTAATTCTTCAACCTCTTTATAATGTTTTATACAATCCCAGTTTCTTTCTTCATTTAATCCTAAAATAAGTCTTACACGTTTATGAACTTTATAATTATCCATAATAGCTTTCATAGCGTATAAAGAGCTGATAACAGGACCTTTATCATCAATGGCACCTCTACCGAATATTTTACTATCTGAAATAGTGGCACTAAAAGGAGGAAATGTCCAACCTTCACCTTCAGGAACAACATCTAAATGACCAATAATTCCAAATAATTCTTTCCCTTCTCCAAATTCAATATATCCACAGTATCCATCCAAATTTTTGGTTCGAAATCCTAATTGTTTTCCTAAGTTTAAAACATATTCTAAAGCTTTATTGACATTTTCTCCAAATGGCATATCAGGATTTGATGATTTATTATAAACACTGGGAATTCTAATTAATTCTTGAGTTTTTGAAATTATTTCGTTTTTAAAATCATTAATATAATTTTTTAACATAAAAATCAGTCCTTTCCTCTATAAAGTATTTTATCATACCAGTAAATATACTTAAATATTTTTATTTTCAAGATTAAATTTTATAAAAATTAAATTATTTATAGTAAAAAAGATAAACTTGTGTTATATTAATTTTAGAATAGGAGAGAGAGGTTTTTTAAAATGACGAAAATAGAAGAATTGGAAAAAATGGCAAAAAAAATAAGAAAAGGAATTATAGAAGAAGTCTATAAGGCACAATCTGGACATCCGGGTGGATCACTTTCTATAGCAGATATTTTGACGGTTTTGTATTTTGATGAACTAAACATAGATGAGAAGAATCCAAATTGGGAAGAAAGGGATAGAATGATTTTATCCAAAGGACATTGTGCACCAGCTTTGTATAGTTGTTTAGCAAATCGTGGCTTTTTCGCAACGGAAGAACTAGAAAATTTTAGAAATATTAATAGTAATTTACAAGGCCATCCTGATATGAATAAAATTCCAGGAGTGGACATGACAACTGGTTCATTAGGACAAGGATTATCGGTAGCAAATGGAATAGCTATTGCAGGAAAGTTGGATAGTAAAGATTATCGCGTTTATTGTGTTTTAGGAGATGGGGAAATAGAAGAGGGACAAATTTGGGAGGCAGCTATGGCCTCTAACAAATATAAATTAGATAATTTATGTGTTATCATAGACAATAACAACTTACAAATTGATGGAACAATAGAAGAAGTTATGAGTTCTTATCCAATTGATGAAAAATTTAGAAGTTTTGGTTTCCAAGTAATTAACATTGATGGACATGATATAGAGGAAATAATGAAAGCCTTTGAAGTGGCAAAAAATATAAAGGGAAAGCCTACTTGTATTATTGCTAGAACAATTAAAGGAAAAGGTGTATCTTTTATGGAAAATCAAGTAGATTGGCATGGAAAAGCACCAAATGAAGAACAATTTAAGCAGGCAATGCATGAATTAGAATAGAAAGAGGGAAAAGAAAATATGGAAAATAAAAAAATGGCAACACGCCAAAGTTATGGAGAGGCTTTATTAGAATTAGGAAAAGAAAATGAAGAGGTGGTTGTACTAGATGCTGATTTAGCAGGAGCAACCAAAACAAATTTATTTTCAAAAGAATTTCCAGAAAGATTTTTTGATATGGGAATTGCTGAAAGCAATATGATGGGAACTGCAGCAGGACTTGCAACTTGTGGAAAAATTCCATATGCAAGTACATTTGCTGTATTTGCTGCTGGAAGAGCGTATGATCAAATACGAAACAGTATTTGTTATCCAAATTTAAATGTAAAGATATGTGCAACTCATTGTGGAATAACAGTAGGAGAAGATGGTGCAACACACCAAATGTTAGAAGATATTTCTATGATGAGAACTTTACCAAATATGATAGTTATGTCAACATCAGATGACATTCAAACGAAATGGGCTATTAAAGAAATTGCTAAAATAAAAGGACCTGTTTATTTAAGACTAGCCAGAATGAAAACGAGTAAAATTTATGACGAAAATCAAACTTTTGAAATAGGAAAAGCAATTCAAATGGGAGAAGGAACAGATGGAACTGTATTTACAACAGGTGTTACAGTTGAACAAGCTTTACAAGCACAAGAAGAATTACAAAAAAAAGGAATTCAGATTCGTGTTGTAGATGTTCATACCATAAAACCATTAGATAAAGAGATGGTAATAAAGTGTGCTAAAGAAACAAAAAAGTTAGTATCGATAGAGGATCATAGTATTATAGGAGGATTAGGATCGGCCATTAGTGAGGTACTAACAGAAGAATATCCAGTAAAATTAGAAAGAATGGGTGTTAAAGATACTTTCGGAAAATCTGGAAAAGCAGAAGATTTAATGGATTATTTTGGACTAACTTCTAAAACAATTATGAATCAATATCAAGATTTATAGCAATTTTATAATTTGTAAATTTTTAAAAAATTTTAAAAAAAAAGAAAATGAAAGATAAATGATAGAAAATGTAAAAAAACCAACATTTTCTATCATTTTTTTAGTAAAAAAGTATTGCAAAAAAAGTACTTTATTGTTATGATTAGATAGAATAGAAAATTATGTGGAAATTTAGATAGAAAACAAGAGGTAAGGAGTGCCAAAAATGATAGAATTTAGAAATGTAACAAAGACGTATGATACAGGAACAAAAGCTGTAAAAAATGCTAATTTTGTTATTGATAAAGGTGAATTTGCTTTTTTAGTAGGTTCGTCTGGAAGTGGAAAATCAACCTTAATTAAATTAATTTTAAAGGAAGAAGAGCCAACATCAGGGAATATTATCATTAATGGAAAGGATACAACATTTTTAAAACCAAATAGAATTCCTTTTTTAAGAAGAAGTATGGGAGTAGTATTTCAAGATTTTAGGTTGTTACCGGATAAAACGGTATATGATAATGTTGCCTATGCTATGTATATCGTAAGAGCAACACCAAGACATATTAGAAGACAAGTACCAATGGTTCTCTCTTTAGTAGGATTAAGTGGAAAAGCTAAAATGTATCCAAATGAATTATCTGGCGGAGAACAGCAAAGGGTTGCTTTGGCAAGAGCTTTAGTAAATAATCCATCTATGCTTATTGCAGATGAGCCAACAGGAAATTTAGATCCAGAAACAGCATGGGATATTATGAATTTATTGAATGATATTAATATGCGAGGAACTACAGTAGTAGTTGCTACACATGCAAAAGATATTGTAGATAAAATGAAAAAAAGAGTTATACACATTCGTAAAGGTGAAATCATTCGAGATGATAAAAAAGGTGGGTATGATTATGAAATATAATAGATTAGGATATTTAATAGGAGAAGGCTTTGGTAACGTATTTAAAAATAAAAAGTCAACAGGGGCATCTCTTATGATAATGTGTGCTACGATGATTATATTTGGAATTTTCTTAATTTTAGGAGAAAATATTAATCATTTTGTAAAAGAAATTGAATCAGCACAAGGAATACAAGTTTTTATTAAAAATGAAGCTACACAAGATCAGATAGAAGAATTAGAGAAAAAAATAAGAAATGTAAATGGTGTTAGTACAGTTGAATATGTTTCAAAAGAACAGGCGTTAGATCAAATGAAAGAAAAGTTTGGGGATAAGAAAGATCTTTTAGATGGATATGAGGGAGAAAATAATATATTTACAGCCTCTTATGTAGTAACATTAACAGATTTAAATGAAAGCAAAACAATTCAAGATCAAATTTTAACATTTGAAAATGTAAAGAAAATTACAAGTAAAGATGAAACTGTTACAACTTTGATTAATTTAGCAAATGGAATTAAAATTATAACAGGTGTTATTTTGATTTTATTGATAGTTATATCAATATTTATTATAGCAAATACCATTAAACTTACGGTTCATGCAAGAAGAAAAGAAATTTCAATTATGAAATATGTAGGAGCAACGAATGGCTTTATCAGATGGCCATTTATTGTAGAAGGTATGATTATTGGTGTATTTGCAAGTATTATTTCTATTATCATTGTAGGAATAGCATACAGCTTTATAGCAAAGCAATTAGTAAATTCTCAATTTATGCAAGTAATTAATATGAGTTTAATTAGTTTTGCTGATATGTTTAATTCTATTATATTTGTATATATGTTATTAGGCATAGGAATTGGAGCTTTAGGAAGTGTTATTTCTATGAGAAAATATTTAAAAGTATAAAGGAGAAAACATGCGTAAGATTTTATGTGTGATTTTGGCTTTTGTAATTTCTAGTTTTAGTATATTTTCATATGTACAAGCAGAAGACACAGAGGTAACAGACTTACAAACACAAAGGGAAGAACTGCAAAATCAAATTAAGGATGCTAGTGGTCAATTAGAAGATGTACAAGATGAATTATCTGAAAATTTACAACAAGTTCAGAAATTAGATGAAAAAATTGCTACTTCTGAACAAGAAATGGAAGAGTTAAATACAAAAATTACAGAATTACAAACTTCAATGGATGAAGTAGAAACTAAACTAAAAATAGCAGAAGAAAATTACAAAAAACAAAAAGAATTGCTAGATAACAGATTAATTGCTGTATATGAATCAAGTGATACACAGTATTTAGATGTTATCTTAAGTTCTAGAAGTGTTTCTGAATTCTTATCCAATTATTTCCTAATTACAGAACTTGCAACAAGAGATACAGAATTACTGGAGGAAATGCAAACTAAAAAAGAGAAAATTGAAAAATCAAAACAGGAATTAGAAAAGACGAAAAAAGAACTTGCAGAGATAAAAGCTAATCAAACAAAAACTGCAAAAATACTGGAAAATACCAAGACAGTAAGAGAAAATTTTATTGCTAAATTATCGGAACAAGAAAAAGGAATACAGGAAAAAATTGATGAATATAATACCAGATTTGCTGAAATAAATGCTGAAATCCTTGCTATTGCAAGAGAAGGAATTGATACTCAATATATTGGAGGAGAATTGGCATGGCCAGTTCCAGGATATACTAGAATTAGTTCAAAATATGGAATGCGAACGCATCCTATTACAGGAGTATATAAGTTACATACAGGTGTCGATATTAGTGCACCAATAGGAGCAAATTTTATTGCAGCCAATGATGGGATTGTTACAAAAGCAGGATATAATAGTGCCTATGGAAATATGGTGATAATTGATCATGGAGGAGGAGTTTCAACTTTATATGCGCATGGATCAGAAATTTTAGTGCAATTAGGACAGGTGGTAAAAAGAGGAGATAGCATATTAAAAGTAGGTTCAACTGGCTACTCGACAGGACCACATGCTCATTTTGAAGTACGACTAAATGGAGTTGTAACAGACCCAATTCCATATATTACGAATGGGTTGGTACCTGAAACACAAAATATTAAAGAAGAACAAAATACAACACAAAATTAAAAATTATAAAAATATTCTTATAAAGAATAAGAGGAGGAACTTATGAGAAAGCTAGGTTTAAAAATATTAGGAATACTAGTCGTAGCAATTATGATGCTAGAGGGGACTGTTACTATGGCTGCTAATATTAATGAATTAAATAATGAGAAAGAGGAAAATCAAGATAAAATTAATGAAAAGAAACAGGAAAAACAAGAGATAACAGAACAAAAAAACAAAACAGTAGAAGAAGTAGAAAAACTTGACTCTCAAATAACAGATTATGAAAGTCAAATCAAAGAATTAAATACAAAAATAGAAGATTTGAATAATAATATTAAACAATCAGAAGAAAAGTTAATAAAAGCACAGGAGGATTATACAAAGCAAGAAGATTTGTTGGAAGCAAGATTGATAGCAATACAAGAAGCAGGAGAAACATCTTATTTAGATTTTTTATTATCTTCTGATAGCATTACGGATTTAATATCAAATTATTATTTAGTAACTGAGATTACAACAAATGATACTCAATTATTAGAAAAAATACAAAAACAAAAGAAAGAAATTGAAACAGCAAAAGAAGAATTAGAAAGTAGTAAAAGAGAGCTCGATACATCTAAAGCAAGTAAACAAAGTGTTTCTACACAATTAAAAACAGCAAAAGAAGAAAAAAATAAACAGGTAGTACAACTTTCACAAGATGAGCAAAAAATACAACAACAGATTGATGAGATAGCTCAAGCAAATAGAGATATAGATAGTAAAATTGCATTAGCAATAAAACAAGCACAGAAAAATTCAAATAAAAATTCTTCAAATAGTGCTAACTCAAGTGGAAGCGGATCTACTGCTGCTTCAGGTTCTTCCGGGTTTATTTACCCAGTACCATCTGGTTATACACGAATTACAACAGGATTGTATTATTCAAGTGGGCAATATCATGGAGCTGTAGATTTTGGTAGTGCTGGAATTAATGGACAACCAGTTTATGCAGTAGCAGATGGAGAAGTTATTGTATCAGAAAGATTAAGTGGAAGCTACGGAAATTATATTATTATAATGCATAACAATGGATTATTTACTTTATATGCTCATGGACAAGATGGCTCAAGAACGGTATCAGTAGGACAAAGTGTAAAACAGGGACAACAAATTATGAGAGTAGGTAGTACTGGAAATTCAACAGGACCACATTTGCATTTTGAAGTAAGAACATATCCTGGTAATTATAGTAATAGAGTTAATCCAGCAAATTATGGAATTAGATAAAAAAAAACACATATAATAAAATAATATGGGCGGAAGACCTCCGCCCAGTTTGTGTAAGTTTGGAGGACAGAAATGGAAGAAAAGAAAAGATTTAGAGTTTATAAAGTTCTTATGTTGATTGTATTAGTAGCATTTATTACTTTTTTAGTTACTTCTATTGGTATGTATCAATACTTTACTAATAATGACTTTGGAAAACAATTTGTTATTTCTTCTGAAAATAATGGTGAAATAACAAGTCAAATAAGTAAATATAAAAACTTAATTGATAAATATTTCTTAGGAGATGTCGATGAAGGAAAACTAAAAGAAGGTGCTATCAAAGGTTATATTGAAGGTTTAAATGATCCTTATACAGAATATATTTCTAAGGAAGATATGCAAGATTACCTAGACGATGCAACAGGAAATTTTGTAGGAATTGGTATTTATATGGTGAAAGACAAAGAATCCAATCGAGTAATGGTACTGTCACCGATTAAGGGAAGCCCAGCCGAAAAAGCAGGAATTTTACCAGGAGATTTAATTGTTTCTGTAGATGGAGTAGAATATACAGCAGAGGAAATGTCAGTAGCTTCGAATAAAATAAAAGGAGAAGTAGGAACTACTGTTAAAATAGAAATTTTAAGAGGAACAGAAACAAAAAGTTTTGAATTAACAAGAGAAAATATCAAAGTAAATCCAGTAGAAGGAAAGGTATTGCAAAATAATATTGGATATATTGCATTTTCATCATTTGATGAAGGAACAGCAGAGGAATTTAAAACCAAATTTGAAGAACTTCAAAGACAAGGAATTCAGTCACTAATTATTGATTTAAGAAATAATGGTGGAGGAATTGTAGATGAAGCATTAGAAATTGCAGATTATATATTGGAAAAAGATCAAGTTATATTATATGAAGTAGATAAAAATAATAACGAAAAAATAGAAAAATCACAAAATGATCCTATTATTAATATGCCAGTCATTTTATTAACAAATGAAAATACAGCAAGTTCATCTGAGATATTAGCAGGAGCTCTAAAAGATCATCAAAAGGCAAAAATAGTAGGAGCTAAGACTTATGGAAAAGGAGTTATTCAACAATTATTAACATTACCAGATGGAACTGGATTAAAAATAACAGCAGAAGAATATTTAACACCAAATAAGATAAAAATAAATAAAATTGGGATTGAACCAGATGAAAAAGTAGAATTACCAGATACAGTAGAAAATATTTTATCGCTGCAAGAAAAAGAGGATACACAATTGCAAAAAGCAATCGAAATGGCTAAATAAAAGGAGAAAATAATAAATAAAACAGAAGGGAGCAAACAGATGAATTTACCAAACAAATTAACAATATTTAGAATTATACTAGTACCACTTATGGTAATAATCTCTTTTTTAGGAATCGAAGGAAGATTTCTAGGAATACCAATTACGTGGCTTATTATGGATTTAATTTTTATCTTAGCATCATTAACAGATAAATTAGATGGTTATTTAGCAAGAAAAAATAATCAAGTAACAACATTTGGAAAATTTCTAGATCCATTAGCAGATAAAATATTAGTATTAGCAGCTATGATTATGTTGGTAGAAATGGCAAAACTACCAGCTTGGATTCCAATTATAGTATTGGCAAGAGAATTTATGGTATCAGGATATCGATTAATTGCAGTAGAAAAAGGAGGAAAAGTAATTGCGGCATCTAAATGGGGAAAATTAAAAACAGTAACTCAAATGATTGCTATTATTTTAGCATTTTTAGACTTGAATGCATTTGGAGAATGCTTTTCTGGAACTTTACAAGGAGGAGATCTAGTTTTGAATTTTATCGTTACAATGTTGATGATAATTCAGACAATAGCGACAATTTTTTCGGGAATTGATTATATGAAAGGTGCAAAAAAACTAATTAAAGAATAGTCTATGAGTGATATGTGGCAAAATTAAACTATAAAATGAAATTTGCTTGACAAATTTCATTTTATGCCGTAATATAGTAAAAATAGATTACAGAAGGGAGAAAAGAACAATGGAAGAAAAAGAGGTTATATTAACACAAGAAGGATATAATAATTTAGAAAAGGAGTTAAATTACTTAAGAACAGAAAAAAGAGCTGAAATAGCAGATAGAATAAAGATAGCTTTAGGATTTGGTGACTTATCTGAAAATTCAGAATATGACGAAGCAAAAACAGCACAAGCTGAGAATGAAGTAAAAATAGCAGAATTAGAAAATAAAATAAGACATGCTAAAATTATCGACGAAAAGGAAATAGATACAGAAACAGTTCAAGTTGGGAATATTGTAAAGGTATTAGATATGGAATTTGATGAAAAGATAGAATATACAATTGTTGGTTCTACAGAAGTAAACTTAGCAGAAAATAAAATATCAAATGAGTCACCATTAGGAGAAGCACTACTTGGTGCTAGAAAAAATCAAGTGGTAGAAGTAAATGCACCAGCTGGAATTATGAAGTATAAAATATTATCAATAAAAAAATAGATGTTGAACAGACTAAAATAAGCTTAATTAACAAAAGAAAAAGATATTTAATATAGGTTTACAATAGATATGTCACACTAAGATATAAAAAAGGAAATACCAATATGATATAATGTTTTTAACCAC
>CANRKZ010000017.1 GCA_947631335.1 uncultured Clostridia bacterium | reverse complement strand
TAGTTCAGTTGGTTAGAACGCTAGCCTGTCACGCTAGAGGTCGACGGTTCGAGCCCGTTCCGGGTCGCCATTTTTTTTATTTAATAGTAATTAAACAATGCTAATATTTAAATTATATTTGGCTTCATAGCTCAGTTGGTAGAGCAGAGGACTGAAAATCCTCGTGTCAGTGGTTCGATTCCACTTGAAGCCACCATTAATATAAAAAAGATACTATCATCTAGTATCTTTTTTTACATTCATATTATCTCCATAACGTTTGATTTTTTGAGTTGTAGTCTTCTCAAATTCATTATCACGAATTCCAAAACTCTTAATATGCTTATAGTTTGGAAGTTTTTTATTAACAGTTGTAACGATATCAGAAATGATTTTCCAAATTTCTTCTTTTGTAGGAACACTACCTTTCAAATATTCTGTGATAGCTTGAATATTTGGATAAATTTGAGCATTAATATAAGTTTCATCATCATTTTCTTTTTGAATTCCTAAAACTAATGCTTCTGAAATCAAAGGGCTGTCATTTAAATAATATTCTACTTCTTCTGGATAAATATTTTTTCCATTTTTTGTAACAATAACACTTTTACATCTACCAGTAATATATAAATAACCATTTTCATCAATTTTTCCTAAATCACCTGTATGAAACCAACCATCTATAATTGTTTGTTTTGTTTTTTTCTCATCTTCGTAGTAACCAAGCATAACGTTTGGGCCTTTTACTATAATTTCTCCAATTCCTTCATCGTTAGGAGAATCAATTTTATATTCAACATTAGGAATTGGAAGACCAGCCGCATCGTCTTTCTGGAAGAAGTCCGTATTTCCTGCAACTAAAGGAGAACATTCTGTTAAACCATAACCTTGTAAAGTATTTAATTTTAAAGCTCTAAAATCAGCAACAATATTAGGGTTGGCACTAGCAGCCCCAACGATAAATACACGAAGTCTGCCACCTAAAGTGTTTTTAACCTTATTTTTAACAATTTTTTTCAAAAAGAAAGGAAGTGAATAATAAGGATTTTGGTTATCTTCTCTTTTATATTGAGTTGGTAAAGAGGCATTCATGTTTTTTATAATATTTTTATGTAAATTTTCTAATAGAAGAGGAACGCATAAAATAACAGAAGGATGAAATTCTTGCATATTTTTTGCAATATATCTTAAACCTTCACAATGAGCAATACTTGCACCACTATAGATTGGAAGTAAAAAGCCAAGAGTGCATTCATAAGTATGATGCAAAGGTAATACAGAAAAAAATAAATCACTTCTTTTGACTTTTACAATACCATAAGTTGATAATATGTTAGAACATATATTTCTTTGTGATAAACATACACCTTTTGCATTTCCAGTTGTTCCAGAAGTAAAGAGCAAAATACGTAATTCATCTGGATTAATCTGAATAGAGTCAAAGGTAGTAATACCATCTAAATAAGCTGCTTTTCCTTGTTTTAATAAAGTATCAAATTTTTCTTCAAAAGTAATAAATTCTGTATCAGGATTTTTCATTTTAGAAAGATTTACTAAAAGATCTCCTAAATTTTTATGATCACCTAAGATACATACTGCATGTGAAACATTCATAAAATTAATTACATCATCCGTATGTAATTCTTTATCAATGGGAACAACAATTCCTACAATAGAAGCAGCCATATAAGAAACACACCAATTGTAGCTATTCTTTCCAATCACGGCGATTCTTTTATTCTTAAATCCTTTTTCTATTAGGCTTGTCCCAAGATAAATTACATCATTTTTAAATTGTTCATAGGTAATGGATTTAATGTTTCCATCCTTATCTTTTATTTTAAAAGCAGTTCTAGTACGATAGATGTCACTAGAACGATAAAGCATGTCTTTAAAATTAGTTACTTCTTCTGTTTTATGGTATTTTGTTTTTAATTGGTCTGCTATATTAAGCTTTTTTTTCATTTTTTCCTCCTTGATTTGCTATTTGTATCGATAAAAAATAAAATTGGTATCTTTTTTTAATATTATACTACCATCATAAATAGATTTATTATCTGTTTCTAAAGGAATATCAATAAATATGGTACATTTAAATTCTTGATTTAAATGGTTTACAATGTATATATCAAAAGAAATAGTGCAATTTAGCGAGTTTAATAAAACATTACATTTTTTTAGTAAAGAACCGATCGTATGTAATAGGTTTAGAAGTATCTGTAATCGTATAATCTGTTTTGACATTATTATTTACGTAGCTAAGGACAATCGGATTTGCTAAATTATTATATAAAGTAGGCTTGTCTAGATTTGCCTGATCTTCAGAGGTAATATTAAATTCTAATTTGTCTTTAATTAGGTTTTCATCTTGTATATTACTTTTGGAAAAATAGTTAATATTCTTATAATACAGTTTAGGTTCTCCTATAGATGGAAGAGTTGTATATTGAATGTTTTCAATCCATACTTTTTGAAAAGTATTTTCTAGATTTTTTTCTTCCGAAGTGCTTGTTATAAATAAAGCAATATCCGTATATTGATATAGGTTTTCTATCGTAAAGTTAGTACTAGAAGCAATTTTGTTTTTTGCATCACAAGCACTAAAAAGTGTCATCTTTTCAATTTTAAAAATGGCATTTTCGTTTTTATTAGCAAATGATAGCATATCATTTTCAAAATTCTTCTTTAGAATAAATTGCCTGAAAAGTAAATAGGTAAGTGAAAAAAGTAAAATAAATAATAATATGCTCATTATAATTAATATTGCTTTTTTCTTCTTCATAATTCCTCCTTAGTAAACTGAGTATATCATAGTATAATTTTTAAATAAAATCAAGTGGTATTGAAAGGTTAATGTTCTTTTTTTCCATAAATTTAAATTGACAAAATTGGGCGAAAAAGGTAGAATAATATTAGGTGATAAAATGAAAGCAAAAGATAAAAAAAATAAGTATGTAAAGTTAACCATAAAAAGAATAATAATACTTTTTGTCTTTGTTATTATTATATTATACGGCATACTGTTTTATAACTATTATATTAGTAAAAATGAAGTTTATGCTAAAGAAGTAAATGCCAATATAAGTAATGCAAATAAAACAGAAATTAGTCAGGCAAGGCCAGTTAATTTAGATGAGATTATAGAGGTGAATACACAAAATAAACAAAAAGAAGAATATACAATAGAAGAAATAGATTTGGAATATATTACTAAATATCAAACAAATACAAATTTACCAAAGGGAATGATTCAGGTTTTGCAAGAAGGAAGAGAAGGAAAACAGCAAATAACAAAAAAAAGGACGTATGAAAATGGAGAGATGGTTTCAGAAGAACAAATTAGTAGTAAAGTTACAAAAGCATCTATTGATAAAATTGTAGAGGTTGGAGAAGGGAATTTAATTAGCAATTACAAAGTGAAAGTAGGAGATACTATATATGTAACCTCTGATAGGGCAAATGTTATGGCAGAACCAAAAGAAGAATCACAAAAAGTAGCAACACTAACAAAAGGAGAAGATTTGAAAGTAATAGCAGTGGAAAATAATTGGTATAAAATATCAAGTTCAGAGGCAAACGGATATATAAAAGCTGAAAATACTACCTATATAAATTCAAATTACAAATTTCAAGACCAAAATTCCAATACACAAAGCACAAAGTCTATTACAAAGTTGAGTTTTGATATGGCTTTGAACAAACCAAGTGGACTTAGCTTAAATCAATTCAAAAAAGTACTAACAGATTCACAAGATATGAATAAGATTTTTTATAGCAATGCCGATTATTTTTATTATATCGAACAACAGTATAATATTAATGGTTTATTTGTAGCTGCAGTTGGTATTCATGAAAGTAAATGGGGAACTTCAAAAATTGCAAAAGAAAAAAATAATTTGTTTGGATATGGAGCTTATGATTCCAATCCATATAATGGGGCTTATAATTTTTCAAATTATTCAGAATCGATTGATTTAATTGCAAGAGTATTTGTGAAATACTATTTGAACCCAAATGGAACTAATATTTATGGAGGAGAAAAAGCATTAGGTACTTACTATAATGGTGCTACTTTAAGTGGAATTAATAAAAAATATGCAACAGATAAAAATTGGGCCAATGGAGTTTATAAACATATGAAATATTTATACAATAAATTGTAAAAAATTCTTGCTATTTTTTACAATTTATTGTATGATATAACAGTATAAAGTTTATAAGGAATATTTTGGCAAAAAACTTTAGAAAGGGGCATAATAAAATGAAAAAAACAATTATAATTGTTACATTATTGATGCTAATAATTGGAATATTTTTATGTACAAATCAAGTTTTTGCACAAGAAAAGGCAATTGACAATTCAACAGAAAGTAAAATAATTGAAATAAAAGAAAACGCAGCTAATTCATTAGAAGATTATAAAGAAAAATATGGATCTGATGCCTATGGTTTAGTAGCTTATATATTAAATTTGATTAGAATCTATAGTATACCGTTATGCTTTTTAGGAATTGCAATTGGAGCAATTCATCAATATGTTATTGGTATTCGTAAATTAGATACACTAGAAAAAGGAATGGCTCTAATTGTAAGCTTTGTAACAATATTAATTATATGCCAAATTTTGCCACTAGCATTTGCAGTGTTTGTAAAATTTGGAAGGGGGTAACAAATGAAAGTTTTATTTGCTGTAAGTAATGAAGAGATTTCAGAATCGATTGTTAAAAAATATCAAAAAGAATATAAACAAATTATTTCTTACAAAAATGTTTATTACTTTAATGCAATATTAAAAGAATTACAAAAAGATAAAAGCTATGATAGAGTTGTAATAAGTGAAGATTTGGAGGCATTTACTCATACACAATATGATCAAATTGATAAATTTATTTTTGAAAAATTAGATAGTATAAGTGATGAGGCATCAAATTCAAGAGGAAGCGATATTCCAATTATTCTGATTTGTTCAGATAGAAGAACAAAATCAGAACAAATGCTAGTGAAATTATTTGGAATTGGAGTTTACAACGCAATCATAGGAACTGATAGAAGTGTAGATGAAGTATGCAAACTTATTTATAGGCCACGTTCTAAAAAAGAAGCAAAAACTTATTACAAAATAGACGCGGAAAATGTAAATTATCAAAGTGAAAATGAAAATGATGTTAGTGAGATGGAAATACAAAATATTTTAGCTCATTATAAAAGATTAGGTAAAAATGAGGATCGATATATTGATAGTTTTAATAATATAGCTGCTCAGTATAATGATACACAACTAAGAATTATTAGTAAGTTTTTGCCATTAAATGTACGAGCAGTATTAGAAGAAAAATCACAAAAATATCAACAAATCATGTCTTTTAACAATAGTATTTCTAATCAATTAAGAAAACCAGAAAAAGAGATGGAAGAAGGACCTAGTGAAAAATTGTTAACACCAAATACAAAAGAAAGGATTATGTCAAAACCAGTAGTAATACCATCTTCTGTAAATATGAATAGTACAAAGAAATTGTCAAGAAAAAAACAGCAAGATCCAGTTGAGAAAGTTAGACCTATAGTAGGATCTACACAAGAAATATTGCAACCAATTCAAAAAGAGCAAGAAGAATCTGAGTTATCAGACACATTAGAACAAAAAGTACCAGTAAAACGAGGAAGAGGAAGACCAAGAAAAAATCCTACTCCAAACACACAAGAACAGGTAACAAATGTAGTAAAACGAGGAAGGGGAAGACCAAGAAAAAATCCTGTACCAATTGAACCAGAACAAAAAGATACAACTATTTTACCAGGATTTGAGGAAACTATTTTACCAGGATTTGAAGAAGATGTGGTTCCAGAAGCTTCTATGCAAACGAGAACAGAAGATAGAAATAGATTTGAAAATGAATTCTTGCCAGGAATTGAACAAGAAGAAAATAGAGAAAAGGAAGATATAGTTTTGCCTGGATTATCTACAGAAGATTTCTTTCATCAAAATGAAACAACGATATCAAGTCAAATGGAAACTCAACCAAAATTTGGTATGCATGTAGAACCAGAATCTATAGATCTTTCGTATTTATTAAGATCTGGTAAAAAAATTGTTACTTTTGTAGGTACAAGTAAAAATGGAACGTCGTTTATTGTAAATAATTTAGCAGAATTATTATCCATCACAGGAATTAATACTGCAATATTAGATACAACTAAAAATAGAAACTCATATTACATTTATACCAAAAATGAAGAAGAACTAAGAGAAATCGCGACTCATAGCATTGATGGATTAGTAAATGGAATAGCAAAGGGAATAGAAGTAAATAAAAATCTTACTGTATATACTTCATTACCAAATGAGGAAGATTCTATTAATCATGTAGATAAGGTATTAGAAAGTTTGTTAAAACAACATTCACTAATTCTAATAGATACTGATTTTGATACCCCAATGGGATATTTCAAACAATCCCAAGAAACGTATTTAGTACAAACTCTAGATGTATTAACAATTCAACCATTAACTGCTTTTTTAAGAGAATTGAAAGCAAGAAATATATTAGATGAAAATAAATTGAGAGTTATTTTAAACAAAAAAGTAAAAATAAGAGGAATAACGGATAAGACAATTATTGGAGGTATGGCTTATTATAATGATCCTGCTATGTCATTTATGACAGAGTTATTTGACAGAAACAGGATGAAATATGTTTCCATTCCTTTTGAAGAGGAGATTTATACAAAATATTTAGAAAATATTATAGAATGTAATATTTCTTTAAAGGGATATTCGAAGGGTTTTATGCGAACTTTGAAAGAATTAGCTAATATGGTTTATCCAACGAATAATACATATCAACCACCATCAACAGGGGATAGATATGGGATGAATCATACTTTTACCCCTAATATGAATCACACATTAGATCAGATGAAAAATAATTATTAACCAAAAACACAAAAGGAGGGAAAATCTTAAGTGATAGTAGCAGTAGTTGTAATATTAGTTTTAATTATATTAGGATTGATTTTCTACAATATAACAATACATAAAAAAATACAAAAATTTAAGAATATGAATCAAAGAATTACAAATTTATATGTAGTTCAAGATTTTATGAATGCTATTGGAGAAACATCAACAGTAGAAAATAAAATAAAGAAAATAAATGACATTTTAATTGAAAGATACGAAATCAAATATTCTACTATTGTAATATTTGATGGGACAGAATATCAAGTGAAAGCATCTAATGTAGATCAAAAACATTGGGACGCTTTAAGATCTTTACATAATTTGGATATGTTTAAAGATAGTATTGAGTCAGCAACCCCAAAATATGTAACAGTAAATAATGAAAATGAAAAACTTCCTTATCAACAAATGGAATTTGGAAGAGCGAAATCTGCTATATTTTTTCCTTTATATATAGATAATGTTTATATTGGTTATTGGATTATAGAAAGTGGTACGCCACACGATTTTGATAATGTAGATACAACCGTATTAGAAGTGATAAAAGAAAATATTGTTTCGGTATTAAAAACAGTAGTACATCAGAAGACATTAGAGTCAATTGTTAGAAAAGATGTATTTACAGGATTATATTCAGAAGAATATTTATATGGTGAAGGAAAGCAAATAATTGACCAATATACAATTTCTACTATATGTATGTTTAAGATTATTAATATACAACAAATTAATAAAGAATATTGTAGAGAATTGGGGAATAAGGTAATTACTCAAATCAGTAATTATATAAAAGAAAATATATCTTCTGAGTATGTATTTATTAGATATATGGGACCAAAGTTTGTTATTGCATTTTCAGGAGTAGAAGCGAATGGAGTGGCAGACTTCTTAAATGAAATTAAAGAAAAGATTGAAGATATGCCAATACAGTTAACAGAGCAAGAGATAGAAGAATTAAATTTAGATGCAAAAGTGAAAAATAAAACAAATAAAAACCAAAATATGATTGCAACACCAAAACTAAATTTTGTAATATCTTCTTATTATAAAGGAACAGGATTAGAAGAAGTGCTAAAAAAATTAGAAGAATATTTAGATCATGCCAATGTGAATGAAAGTGATATAACAAATATATAACAAATAATAAAGGAGGATTATAGTGATGGAATTTGACAAAACAATGCATTTTAAAGTAGAAAGAGAAGAAAATACAAAGTGTCAAGAGGTACTAAAAGATGTATATCAGTCACTTGTAGAAAAAGGATATAATCCTATTAATCAAATTGTTGGATATATTTTATCAGGAGATCCAACATATATAACAAGTCATAATGATGCAAGAAATAAAATAAGAACTATCGAAAGAGATGAATTACTTGAAAAGATGGTAAAGAATTATATAGGATTAGAAAATTAAATGATGAGAATGTTAGGAATTGATTATGGAGAAGCCAGAGTTGGAATTGCGATAACAGATCCATTAAATATAACAGTTCAAGGGATAGAAACAATTCAAAGAAATGGTTCCGACAAAGTAATTTTAAAAAGATTAGATGAGCTATTTAAAAGTTACGAAGTAGATACGATTGTGGTTGGGATGCCCTTAAATTTAGATGGAACAATGTCTGAAAGAGCAAAAGTAACAAAACAGTTCATCCATAAATTAAAATGTAAATACAATAAAATGAAAATTGATATGATGGATGAAAGATTGACAACAGTAGAAGCACACAAAACGATGAATTTTTTAGAAGTTAATAAGAATAAAAAGAAAAATATAGTAGATACTATATCTGCGGTTTATATTCTAGAAACTTATTTAAATAAATGTAAAAATACATTAAATGATAATTTAAATTAAGATATTATATTTAAAAATATAAATAAAAAATTTTAAAATTTGAAAGGAGAAAAATTATGAACGAAAATTATGAAGGTGAGGAATTCGATAACATAGTAATATTAAATGATGAAGATGGAAATGAAGTAAAATTTGAATTTCTAGATTTAGTAGAACTAGATGATGAAGAATATGTAGTATTATTGCCGGTTACAGAAGAAGGCGAAGAAGAAGAAGGAGAAGTAGTCATATTAAAAGTGGAAGATAATGATGATGAAAATGCAGAAGAAGAATCTTATGTAAGTATTGAAGATGAAGAAATTTTAAACAAAGTATTTGACATATTCAAAGAAAAATTTAAAGATGATTTTGATTTTGTAGATTAATAAAAATTTATTAGGGTAAGGAAGTGAAGGAAGAATTAAATATTCGTACCTTCACTTTTATACATAGAAAGAGAGGAAAAAGATGAAAAAATTTTCAACATGGATGTTAGTTATGTTCATGATTATGTTTTGGATATTTAGAATTGTAGTTGCTCTTTCAGGAGAACTAAATTGGGATTTTGGAGGATTAAGACCATTAAATCAACAAATGGAAATAGTATTATTATTTGTAGTATTAATATGTGTGATTTTAATTGTTAAAAGAAAAATGATAGGAGGATTAATCTATTTACTTGCTTATGGAATGTATTTTGGTATTGATATCTTAAATAATACACAAACTCTACTATTAGCAGTAGAAGGAAATATAGATATAAAAGTATATATTAATTTATTTATATCTATTATTGGAATGATACTACCAATTGCAGTATTACTAGATTTATTAATGGATAAAAACAGAAAAAATCATCCAAAAGATAAAAAAACAGATTGGTTTTATGACAATGAACAATTTGATAGAAAATTAGATGAAAGAGCAGATAAAAATAACTATAAAACTTTGTAGAAAAAAGAAAAATATAAAACGAGATACTGATACTTATCAAAAGCGGAAAGATAATACAGGAGGTATTTCATGAGAATAATTCTAGCATCTTCTTCAAAACAGAGGCAAGATATATTTAAAATGATAGGTTTAAAATATGAAGTAATAACAAGTAATGTGGATGAAAAAACCACTGAAAAAGAACCAGATAAATATGTAGAAGATCTTTCATTAAATAAAGCTAAATCAGTTTGCAGTCAAATTAATAATAAAGCAATTATTATTGCTGCTGATACGATTATTTATTTTAAAAACAAAAAATACGAAAAACCAAAAACAAAAAAAGAAGTATTTAATAATTTAAAAGAATTATCGGGGAATAAAAATTTTGCGTATACAGGGATAACTATAATGGATTTATATAAAGATAAAACGATAACTTTTTCCTCAAAGGTAGAAGTTTATCTTAGAGCTATATCAGATGATGAAATTACATGGTATATCAATAATGAAAAGAAGATTTTTAATTGTTGTGGGTATGTTCCTACAGGTAAGGCATCAATATTTATTGATAAGATTAATGGTGATTATAATACTTTATTAGGTATTTCTCCTAATATTATATTTAAAAAATTGAAAGAATTAGGATATAGTATCAATGATTTTGAATTTGAAGATTAATAATAAAATAAGTAAGAAATTATAAAATGCTTGAAATAAAAAAATTTGTAATAGATAAGGAAAATTAAAATTTAAGAAAATCCTATAACTTTTTTATAAGCAGATTATTACATTTTTAATTATAAAATACAAGGTTATTAAAAAATAAGAGGGAAAAATGAATATTCTAGTAACAATTAATGCTCAATATTGCAAACAATTAAATATTTTATTGAATTCTATACAGAAATCAAATATAGATGAAAAGTTTAATATATATATATTAAATAGAAATTTAAATAAAAAACAAATTGAAGAAATAAAAAAGCGATTAAATTTAGAAAAATTTCATATTAATGATATAAAAATTAATGAAGCAGAAATTAGTAACTTACCAGTATATGAACAAAGGTATCCATTAGAAATTTATTTTAGAATTTTTGCAGCAAAATATTTACCAAATGATATAGACAGAGTTTTATATTTAGATGCTGACACACTAGTCATTAATAAGTTAGATGAGCTATATCATATGGATTTTGAAGGAAATTATTTTATTGCAGCTACTCATATAAGAAGGATATTACATAAATTTAATGAAATAAGGTTGGGAATAGAAAAAGATGAACCATATATTAATACAGGAGTTCTTTTAATGAATTTGAAAGAATTAAGAAAAATAAAAATTGAAAAAGAAGTAAAAGACTTTATACAGAAAAATAAAAAAAGGTTAATATTGCCTGACCAAGATCTCATTAGTATAATGTATGGAAACAAAATAAAGCTAGTAGATGATTTGAAATATAATTTAGGGGATAGAAATTTAAACCACTATAATTTAGAAAATCCTAAAGTAAAAATAGGAATGAAATGGATTTGTAAAAATACAGTGATCATTCATTATTTTGGTAGAAATAAACCTTGGAATAATGGATATATAGGTAAATTAGGATGCTTTTATGATAAACTCTTAAAAGAATTAGAATTAAATCATAATAGTAAAAAGGTTTTAATCTTATCCTGTGGAACAGGAGGAGGGCATAATACAGCGGCAAGAGCAATACAAGAAGAGTTACTAGCAAGAGGAGTAAAAACTAACTTTAAGGAATATTTAGAAATTATTAATCCGAAATTAAAAGATCGAGTTAATAACTTATATATAAAATCTACCAATAAAAATGGAAAAGTATTTAAAAGAGTATATCATTTAGGAAAAATTTATGAGAAAACGAAATTAAAATCACCTGTATACTTTTTCAATAGTTTAAATAAGAAAAAACTTTATACATATATTAAAGAAAACCATTATTCATTTATAATAACTACTCATTTATTTGCAGCTCAGGCATTAACTGCTATTAAAAAAGAGCATTCTATTCATTTCTTACAAGTTGCTACAGACTACGTAAGTATACCTTTTTGGGAGGAAACTAATCCAGACTATTTTGTTATTCCAAGTAAAGAATTAGAAGAGAATTTCTTGGAAAAAGGAATGAAAAAACAAAAATTATTGCCATTAGGAATACCTGTTAGAAAACAATTTAGAGAAGATTACTGTCAAAAAGAAATAAAAAAACAACTACAGTTAGATTTTCGTAAAAAATACATCTTAATTCTAAATGGAAGTATGGGTTTTGGTAATGTAAAGGAAATTACTAAAAGATTATTAGAAAATACGAAAGATTATAGTTTGATTATTTCTTGTGGGAATAATTATGAATTGATAGATTTTCTTAATAATGAATACAAAAATAATAATAGAATTATAGTATTACCATATACGGATGAATTAGGAAAATATATGGCAATCTGTGAAGTGATTCTTAGTAAACCAGGAGGATTAACAACAACAGAGATTGCAACAATGAGAAAACCACTTATTCATATTATGCCGATACCGGGATGTGAAAATAATAATGCAGATTTTTTTGCTGAAAGGCAGATGTCAATAAAATGTGAAAATATGGAACAAGTAGTCAGTAATACAAAGAAATTATTAGAGAATAAAGGATTGCAAAAGAAAATTATTGAAGAACAAAAGAAGTATATAATAGGAGATGCTTGTGAAAAGATAGCAGAGATTGTGATAAAAGAATTAGATAGAGGTAATATTAGTTGAAAGAACAATTTGTTGAAGAAAAGATAGAAGAAAAAATACTAAATGAAAATGAGGATATCATTCATATAAATGAACCATTACCATTAAATATAGATGAAAAATATCAATATATTAAAGAAGGAAAATTATTTACATTTTTTTCTAATTTATTATATTATGGAGTAGCTTTTCCAGTTTTAACGATTTTAAATAAGATAATATACGACCTAAAAATAGAAGGAAAAGAAAATATTAGGGATTTACAAAAAGGAGCAATTAGTGTATCTAATCATGTTTTAGTTTTAGATTGTACAATGATAGGATTAGCATTTGGATTAAGAAAAGTATATTTTACGACAAGAAAAGAAAGTTTTAAAATTCCTGTTGTAAGAAAATTAATAAAATTATTAAGAGCAGTACCAATTCCTACTGAAATGAATAATAAAGAATGTTTTATAAAACAATTAGATGATGCTTTACAGAAAGGTAGAATTATACATTTTTATCCAGAAAAAGCATTATGGCCGTATTATGAAAAAATAAGAAATTTTAAAAGTGGTGCATTTAACTTTGCAATCAGAAATAATGTTCCGGTTATTCCTATAGTGATTACATTTAGAAATCCAAAGGGGATAAGAAAAATACTAAAAAAGAAAAAAGATGTTACCATAAAAATATTAAAACCAATAACATATAGAGATAAATATGTAAATAAAAAAGATAATATAGACAAATTAAAAGAGCAAGTACACCAAGTGATGGAAAAGAATTATTAACTAAAAAATATATTTACAGTTGCTTATTTTTGAACGTGATTTAGTTATACAAACAGTAACTTATTAGACGGAGGTAATTATGAATCAATATATGAAAAAAGCAAAAGAAAATGCTGATAAAGGAATAGCAAATAAAGAAGGAGGTCCATTCGGGGTAGTAATAGTTGATAAAAAAGGTAATATTATTGCAAATGGAAATAATAAAGTTCTAAAAGATAAGGATCCAACAGCTCACGCTGAAATAGTAGCAATTCGTGAAGCCTGTAAAACATTAAATACGAAGGATTTATCCGGATGCATTTTATATACTTCTTGTGAGCCCTGTCCTATGTGTTTATCTGCTATAATTTGGGCTAATATTAAGGAAGTGTATTTTGGATGTACAAAAAATGATGCAGCAAATATAGGTTTTAGAGATAATGCTATTTATGAATTTATAAAAGGTAATAATAATATGCTTCATCTTAAACAAATAGACAGGGATGAATGCATTGAAACAATGAAAAAATATCAAAAAGATGCTGGAACAATTTATTAAAGGTATAAATCATATAATTACATTTATAAGAGATAGTATAAGTTAATTACACAAATAATCACTTTTCTAATAAAAGGAGATTTAAAATGGATGATACAATAATTTATTTAATTAGGCATGGAGAAACTATTGATGAAAACGGAATTAGAAATACAGAAGAAACAATGCAAGAGATAAATGAGAAAGAGATATTATCAATTGATGGAGAAAAAGATTCAAGAAATATGAGTGAAAATGATGAACTAAAAAATATTGATATTATATGGTGTAGTAGTTATGCAAGAGCAAAGCAAACGGCAAAATATATAGCTAATAAAAATAATATGCAATATAATATAGATATGAGATTATGTGAAAGAAAGCTTGGAAATATTGAAGATTTATCAAAGTTTATGAAGGATAAAGAAACTAGAGATCCATCTCGTGAACAATTAGCTTTTCCAGAATTTAAAGCATATGACGGAGAAAGTGCAAATGATACCAATAAGAGGATGAATGATTTTATAGAAGAAATACTTAAAAAATATAAAGGGAAGAGAATTGCAATAATAAGTCATGGAGGAGCTATTAAATTTTATTTATTGAGTTATTGCAATGTAAATAAAAAATTAAATTTAGAGTATAATGGAAAAGAATTAAATATAACTTCACCTTGTTTATTAAAATTGATTTTTAGAAAGAATGAACTAATTGATTTGGAACAAATAAAATGAATTTTTTATAATCTTCAATTGGTAAAAGATGAATAATATTGGGGCTATTGATAATTCAAGAATCAATACATATAATTGGAGATGAAAATCTCAATTAAAGAAATAAATGGGGGTAACAATAAAATAATAAGTAAGAAAGAAAAGTTAATAAAGATATTGATGGATAAATCAATATAAGATATAAAATGGATTATAGATAATATAGAAAGGGAATGATAGAATGAAACAAGTATTATTTGCAACAAGTAATCCTAGTAAAGTTAAAAGGTTTTCAAATAAATCACATAAAAAAGTAATAGAAGTAATTACAACTAAAGATATTAATACAGAAATAAAAATTGAATGCTAGGGCATATTCAAAAGTAGTAAATATATCGGTGCTTGTGATGGATGACAATCTTTATTTAGAAAAGGTTGCATCTATTATTCCTACTCTGGATATTGATAAAATTCTAAAAAAATTAAGAAAGAAGGTAATTAAAATGAGTGAAACTTTAGAGTTAATACAAGAATGGGATAAAACATTCCCAAAAAGTGAAAAAGTAAATCACAAAAAGGTAACATTCCATAATAGATATGGAATTACATTAGTAGCTGATTTATATGAGCCAAAAGAATATGAAAGAAAATTACCAGCCATAGCAGTATGTGGACCTTTTGGAGCAGTAAAGGAACAAGCATCTGGACTTTACGCTCAAACAATGGCAAAAAAAGGCTTTTTAAGTATAGCATTTGATCCATCATATACAGGAGAATCAACAGGTACACCTAGATATATGGCAAGCCCTGATATTAATACAGAGGACTTTCAAGCAGCAGTTGATTTTTTATCGGTTCAAGAAAATGTAGATAGCGAAAAAATAGGTATTATAGGAATCTGTGGATGGGGTGGAATGGCTTTAAATGTTGCAGCTCTTGACACAAGAATAAAAGCAACAGTTACATCTACAATGTATGACATGGCAAGAGTAAATGCAAATGGATATTTTGATGAAGGGGATAATGAAGAAACCAGATATAATACTAAAGTAGCTTTAAATAAACAAAGAATAATCGATTATAAAAATGGAAATTATGAATTAGGGGGAGGGTGTTTAGAGCTTCCTATACCAGAAGATATTCCGTTTTATGTTAAAGATTATAGCGAATATTACAAAGGCAGAGCCTATCATTCAAGAAGTTTGAATTCAAATGGAGGATGGAATAAAATTGGATGCATGTCATTTATAAATCAACCAATATTAGAATATAGTAATGAAATTCGTTCAGCAGTATTAGTTATTCATGGAGAAAAAGCACATTCTTGCTATTTTAGTAAAGATGCTTATAAAAATATGACAACAAATAGTGAATATACTGATAATAAAGAACTTATGATTATTCCAAATGCTGTTCATACAGATTTATATGATAATATAAATATAATACCTTTTGATAAAATAGAAACATTTTTCAAAGATAATTTGAAATAATCTAAACAAGAAATTACAATTTGTCTTAAGCAAGTAATTAGTTGAAAATTGCTTGCTTTTGTGTTAAAATATTGAAAGTATTAAATTAATAAGAAGTTGTAGGGAAGTGAAAAAATGGATGATAATAAAATGAACATTAACTGGTATCCAGGGCATATGGCTAAAACAAGAAAACAAATCGAAGCAGATTTAAAAATAGTAGACATTGTAATTGAAATATTAGATAGCAGAATTCCAATAAGTAGTAGAAATCCAGATATTGAAAAAATAACAGAGGGAAAAGAAAAAATAATTGTACTTAATAAATGTGACTTAGCAGATGAGAAGGAAAATCAAAGATGGGTATCTTATTTTAGACAAAGAGGAATAGTGGCAGTATTAACGGATTCTAATTCAGGAAAAGGAATTGAAAATTGTATTAAAGAAATTGAAAAAATAATGGAAGAACATATGCAAGAACAAGCCAGAAAAGGAAGAGTGGGAAGAAGAATTAGAGCTATTATACTTGGAATTCCGAATGTAGGAAAATCTTCTTTTATCAACAGAATTTCAAAAAGAACAACAGCAGGAGTGGGAAATAAGCCAGGAGTAACTAAACAAAAACAATGGATTCGAATTAATGAAAAAATAGAATTATTAGATACACCAGGAGTTTTATGGCCGAAGTTTGAGAGTGAAGAGGTAGGATTAAATTTATCCTTTACTGGAACCATAAAAGAAGAAATTTTACCAAGAATAGAAATAGCGTACCAATTATTGAAAGTTTTATTACAAAATTATAGAAGTCATATTTGTAATCGATATGGAATATCTGAAAACTATATAGAAGAAATATTAAACCAACAACAACCGGAAAATATAAATATTTATGAAATTATGTTAGAAATAGGAAGAAAAAGAGGATGTATTATTTCTGGTGGAAATATTGATGAAGAAAAAACAGCAAGAATTATATTAGATGAATTTAAAAATGGAAAACTAGGAAAAATCACATTAGAATGTATAGAACATAATTTTTAGAAAGGATAGTAGAAATTGGAAGAACTAATAGAAATAGGAAAAAATAAAGAAGAAGTTAATATGCTTTCTCCTCTGACCTGGGCATATGTAGGAGATTGTGTATATGAATTGTATATTCGAACAAAATTAGTAGATCAAACAAATTTAAAACCACATAAATTGCATATAGAAGCAATAAAATATGTAAAAGCTAGTGCACAAGCAAAGCTATTAGAAAAAATCTATGATAAATTGACAGAAGAAGAAAAAGATATTGTTAGAAGAGGTAGAAACACGCAAAATCATCATCTTCCTAAGAATTCAAATGTTCAAGAATATAGATATTCAACAGCTTTTGAGGCATTAATTGGTTATTTATATTTAACGAAACAAAATGGAAGATTAAAAGAAATTTTATATGAGTGCTTATAAAAGAATTACTAAATTGTAAATTAAAAGAATATAAATTTACTAGAGAATGGTTAAAATAAGTTGACTAAATTAGAAAAAAATGTTATAAATAATAAGTGTTATTTATAAGGCCCCTTGGTCAAGCGGTTAAGACGCCACCCTCTCAAGGTGGAATCATGGGTTCGATTCCCGTAGGGGTCACCAAAATTTATAAGTAAAAGGGAGTAGCTTTTTTATTACTAATCAACAGTCGCGATACAAAAGTATCTGGTTAGTAAGGCTAAATAATAGTTAAGCGAGACTTTTAAAGGAAAATAACAAAATCCTTTTAAAGTCTTTTTTTAGAATTTTTGTAATAGGATTAAAAATTAAAAGTATAGTCTTTAAAAACTAAAAAAAGGAGTGGTTAAGAATTGAAAAAGAATTGGTTTAATAAGAAAGTAGAGGATGTTGAAAAAGACTTAAAAACGGATTTAATAAAAGGGTTAAGAATAGAAGAAGTACAAAAACGACAAGAAAAATATGGATTAAATGAATTAAAAGCCAAAAAGAAAAAATCGTTATTTCAAAAATTTTTAGAACAATTTAAAGACTTTTCTATCATTATTTTAATTATTGCAGCAATTGTATCAGGAGCAGTTGGAATTGCAGAAGGAGAAGGTATAACAGATACAATTATTATTTTAATTGTAGTTATTGTAAATGCTATTATAGGAGTTACACAAGAAGCAAAAGCTGAAAAATCATTAGAAGCATTACAAAAGTTAACAAATCATGCATCTAAAGTAATTAGAGATGGGGAAATAACGGTTGTTCCTGCAAAAGAATTAGTCCCAGGAGATATTGTAGTATTAGATACAGGAGATTATATTCCAGCAGATTTGAGAATCATAGAAGCTGTTAATTTAAAATCACAAGAAGCCTCACTTACAGGAGAATCTGTACCTGTTGAAAAAAATGTAAAAGTAATAGAAGATACACAAATAGGATTAGGAGATCGACTAAACATGCTATTTTCTTCTAGTTTAGTGACATATGGTAGAGGTAAAGGAGTTGTGGTGGAAACTGGAATGACAACAGAAGTTGGAAAAATTGCGGGAATGTTAGATTCTACAGATGAACAAATTACACCACTTCAAGAAAAATTAAATAAATTAGGGAAAACATTAGGAATTGTTGCTTTAGTAATTTGTGTATTCATCTTCTTGATTGGTTTAATACAAGGAAAAGAACCAATTCATATGTTTATGACAGCAGTTAGTCTAGCAGTAGCAGCGATACCAGAAGGATTAGTTGCAGTATCAACGATTGTCCTTGCCATAGGAGTTCAAAAAATGGTAAGGAAAAATGCGATTGTAAAAAGACTTCCAGCAGTTGAAACTTTGGGAAGTGCAACTGTTATTTGTTCTGATAAAACGGGAACTTTAACTCAAAATAAAATGACAGTAGAAAAAATATTTATTAATACTAAAACAAAAGATTTAGAAGAATTAAAAAAAGATAGCATAAATGAAGATATAAAAAAATTAGTATACGCTAATATGTTATGTAATGATACAAAAATTTCAAATGATGGAACTTTAACAGGAGATCCAACAGAAACAGCATTAGTAGATATGGCTTTTAAATTGGACTTTGATCCATCTATTTACGATAGAATGCCTCGTATAGAAGAAGTTCCATTTGATTCTGATCGAAAATTAATGACAACAGTAAATGAAGTCGATGGAAAATATATTATCTATACAAAAGGTGGTGTAGATGAACTATTAAAAAATTGTAAAGAATATTTAATAAATGGAGAAATTAAACAGGATTTAGATGATTATGCAAAAATAATAAGAGAGCATAATGAAAAAATGGCAAAAGAAGCATTAAGAGTATTAGCATGTGCTTATAGAGAAATTGATCATAAACCTACTGCAGAAGAAATGAAAAACATAGAAAGTAATTTAATCTTTATTGGTATGGTAGGAATGATTGATCCACCAAGAGAAGAAGCAAAAAAAGCAGTGGAAAAATGTAAAACAGCAGGAATCAAAACAGTTATGATAACAGGGGATCATAAAATTACAGCAACAGCTATTGCTAAAAAATTAGGGATTTTAAAAAGTGAAGATGAAGCGTTAACTGGCCTAGAGCTTGAGAAAATGTCTGATGAAGAATTACAAAGAAATATAAGGAAGTATTCAGTTTATGCTAGGGTGTCCCCAGAGCATAAGGTTAGAATTGTTAGGGCTTGGCAAAAAAATGGAGAAATAGTTGCTATGACAGGTGATGGAGTTAATGATAGCCCAGCCTTAAAAACAGCTAATATTGGATGCGCAATGGGAATGGTAGGGACAGATGTTGCAAAAGAGGCAGCGGATGTTATTTTAACAGATGACAATTTTGCAACAATTGTATCAGCTGTAGAAGAAGGAAGAAGAATTTATGATAATATTTTAAAAGTAATTCAATTTTTACTTTCAAGTAATGTGGGAGAAATTGTAGTGCTATTTTTAGCAACCTTGTGTACACCACTATTTGCAAAATGGTTTGGAATTACAGATATTTCACATTTAGAAATATTATTACCAATTCATATATTATGGATTAACTTAGTAACAGATTCTCTTCCAGCACTAGCTTTGGCATTTGATCCGGCGAATGCAGATATTATGCAAAGAAAACCAGTAAAACCAAATCAGGGAGTATTTACGAAAGGAATGACATGGAGAGTTATATACCAAGGAGTTATGATAGGAATTTTAACATTAGTTGCTTTTATGATAGGATTAGGGTCAACCACAACACCAATCGAAGGACTTACTTTAGATGAATCAAAAATTGAGGTAGGGCAAACAATGGCATTTGCAACACTTGCTTTATCCGAATTAGTACATGTATTTAATGTTAGAAACAATAAAAAATCAATATTTCAAACTAAGATATTTAATAACAATAAACTAGTATGGGCTATTATAGGTTCATCAGCTTTAATGATTATTATATTAACAGTACCATTTTTGCGAAATGTGTTTAGTATACCAGTTTTGCCAACTCAGAACATATTAGAATTAGGAGGGTTAATTTTAGCACCATTAGTAATTGTAGAATTATTTAAATTACTTAAAATTAATACAACTAAAGATGAATAAATAAAAATAACTTTTTTAAATCTTTAGACTGTTAACAAAATTAAAAAAATTTGTTAACAGTCTTTTCTTTTTTGTAATTTTTGTAGTCAAAAAAAAAACCCCATAAAGCAAAATATATAAATTTATTATAAAGATTAAAGAAATTATCCTAAATATAAAAAATGGAAAACAAAGCGAAACTATAAATTTTTAATAATTGAGTGTTTAATACAAAGTAAAAAGTTTAATTTAGAAAAGCATCATTTAATACGAATGTAAAATGTAAATAAAATGTAATATAAAAACAGTTGAAAAATAGAGAAAAAATAATATATAATATAAAAGAGAAAAACAGAGATTAGTAAATGATAAGAAAAATAAAAAAGATAATAGATACAAGTCTAGAAATATAAGTTTGTCTTTTTGTTCTTTTCATTTTTTATTACGAACGTTTTGAAAGGAGAAAAATAAGTGAGACTAAAAATAAAGGAAAACAAAGGTATAACATTAATAGCATTAGTGATAACAATAATAGTACTACTAATTTTAGCAGGAGTAACAATAGCAATGCTAACAGGACATAATGGTTTGCTCAATAAGACAAGCGAATCTAAAATTGCGAGTGAAATAGGAGAGGAAAAAGAACAAATGTCTCTTGCTATGACAAATATGAAACTGGAAAATGAAGAAAATGAAGAAAAAAGAGAGCAGATATTCCAAGGGCATATGGATGAATATGCAGGAGAAGGAAAAACAAAAGTATATAATGCAGGAGATGGATATACGGTACATTTTTTGAGAAGTAATAGAGTTTATACAATAAATAGTAATGGAAATATAAATGAAGAAAATATAAAAATATTAGAAAAAGACCAAGTAGCAGGAGCTTTTGATGGAACTGGGACAAAAAATAATCCATTTGTTATAATGAGTATAGAAGATTTAGTATATTTAGCAAATCAGGTAAACAGTAAAACAGACACATATATTCATAAATATATAAAATTAGGAAAAACTTTAGATTTTAAATCTAAGCTATCATATAAAGATGATAAAACTACATATAGATATGATGAAAATACTAACAGTTATATAGTAGATAAAAATTCGACGACTACATTAAAAGAACTTTTAACAACGGGAAATGGATTTATTCCGATTGGAGTTGCAGACAGTGCTTTTTGCGGATCATTTGATGGAAATAATTATGCAATAAACAACATCTATGAAAATAGAAGTGGATATGCAGGATTATTTGGATATTTTGGGTGGTATGCAAATATATGCAATCTTGAGATTTCAGGAAATATAATATCAACAGATTCTGTTGCAAGTGGAATTGCAGGATGTCATGTTTTTGGTAATTGGGCTATGATTTCGGGTTGTGTAAATAAAGCTAACGTTCAAGGAGAAACAAGTGCAGGAGGTATTGTTGGTACTAATGTAAGAAATATGAATTTTAATATAATAGATTGTAAAAATTATGGTTCAGTTTCATCAGGCATGAGTTCAGAAACGAATTCTGCTGGACGGTATTATGGGGTCAAATCCTGGAAACCCCACCATAATCGTAAACTGTTATGTGAATTCAAATGTTACAGGTTATATTGCAGGTGGAATTGTAGGAAAAGGCAAAAGTGATACAATATGTAATTGTCAGGTATTAGGAACAATTAAAGGAGAAAAAGTTGGAGGCATTTCATATAGTGATGCAAAGATGAAAAATTCGTATTTTGCAGGAGAGATAAATTCAAATTGTCTAGGAGGTTTACAATATTATTCTGGAACTTATGAAAACAGCTATTATTTAAATACAATTCCAAGCGCAGTGTATAATAAATTAGATACAGATTTTACAGGTATAAAAGCTTTATCTGAAAGTGAAATGAAGGCAACAAAAGCAGAGGATGGAAAGGCTACATTTTTAGAAGAATTAAATAATTATGTAGAAAATTATAATGCAAGTTCAGATAATATATACAAATTAAAGAATTGGAAAATTGATAAAGAAACTGGTTATCCAACATTAAGTTTTTAATATATGTAAATTCATCAGAAAATATATAGGTTTAGAAAATAAATAAAGATTATAATTGTATATAGATAAAAAAATAAGAGCGTCATAAGGGCGCTTTTATTATATTTGTATATCAAGTCATACTATTTAATAATAATAACAGTTCCTTTATAAATAATTCTTGATATTCCTTACTAAATATGGTAATATATTTAAAGAAAATAGGAGATGATAAAAATGAATAACAAATTTTATATAACGACACCAATTTATTATCCAAGTGGAAGATTTCATATAGGAACAGCGTATACAACGGTTTTAGCAGATAGTATAAAAAGATATCATAATTTAAAAGAAGAAGATACTTATTTACTAACGGGAACTGATGAACATGGACAAAAAATTCAAGAAAAGGCAAAAGAATTGGGAGAAACGCCCAAAGAATATGTAGACAAAATGGCAACTATGGCAAAAGAACTATGGGCTAAAATGGATATTCAATATAATGATTTTATCCAAACAACAGAGGAAAGACACGAAAAAATAGTTCAAAAAATATTTGACCGTTTTATGGAACAAGGAGACATCTATAAAGGAGAATATGAAGGATGGTATTGTGTACCATGTGAGACTTATTTTACACAGACACAACTAATAGATGGAAAATGTCCAGATTGTGGTAGAGAAGTAAAATTAATGAAAGAAGAATCTTATTTTTTTAATATGAAAAAATATGCCAATAGACTTCTAGAGTACTATAATGAACATCCAAACTTTATAAAACCTGCTTTTAGAAAAAATGAAATGATCAATAATTTTATAAAGCCAGGATTAGAAGATTTGTGTGTTACTAGAACATCTTTTGATTGGGGAATTAAAGTTTTAAAAGATCCTAAACATGTAATATATGTCTGGGTAGATGCTTTAAGTAACTATTTAACTGCATTAGGATATTTATCAGAAGATGAAACCTTATTTAAAAAATATTGGCCTGCTGATTTACAAATTGTTGGAAAAGATATTGCGAGATTTCATTTAATTTATTGGCCAATTTTCTTAATGGCATTAGATTTGCCACTTCCTAAAACGATTTTAGTTCATAATTGGATTATGATGAAGGATGGCAAAATGTCAAAATCAAAAGGAAATGTAATTTATCCAGAGACTTTAATAGAAAGATATGGATTAGATGCTACGAGATATTTCTTATTAAGGGAAGTGCCAGTAATGCAAGATGGTTTTTTCTCACCAGAAGCTTTTATAGAAAGATATAATTTTGATTTATGTAATGACTTAAGCAATCTTTTAAATAGAACCGTATCTATGGTCAATAAATATTTTGAAGGAAAAGTTCCAAATTATAATGGAAAGCAAAATCAAGTAGATGAAGAATTTGAAAAATTTACAATAGATCAAATTGAAAAATTTGAGAAAAAAGTAGAAGACTATGAAATAGCAAATGCTCTGCAAGAAATTTGGACTATTATTTCTAGAACGAATAAATATATTGATGAAACTATGCCATGGTTGTTGGCAAAAGAAGAAAATAAAGAAAAATTAGAATCTTGTATGTATCATTTAATTGAAAGTTTAAGAAAAATTGCAATTTTAATAAAACCATTTATGAACGATACAGCAGAAAATATTTTTAGACAAATTGGAATTAAACAAGAAAAATTAAAAGGATGGAAATTATTAAAACAATATGATAAATTAGAAGATATTTATGTAATTCAAAAGGGTGAACCAATTTTTATGAGATTAAATGCAGAAGAAGAAATTGACTTTATAAAAAGTGCTATGAAAAGTTAAATAAAAAACTCCAATAAAATTTATTGGAGTTTTTTTAAAAAGAGACTACTAAAAATATAAAAAATAGTATATAATATTGTCGAAGTAATGAAGAAAAAGTAAAAAAGAATTAAAAGAGGATGTAGAAAATGGTAAATGATGAGTATAACCAAGATCCGTACCAAATAAATATCAAAGAAAAACCAGACAATACAAAGATAATTATATTTATATTGATTATTTTATCTTTAATATGTATAATCTTGATTGGAAATTACATAACAAAAATAATAGAGGGACATAAAGTTTATCAGCAATACGAAGCACAATTAAATGCTATGAAGTATCAACAAGAACAAGAGCTAGCGGAAGCTGAAAGAAAAAGACAGGAAAAAATTCCTAAATTAACGGATGTGCGGAAGACAAAATATGGAAAGCATCTACCAATCGGATACTAAAAGAGCATTTTTAACTTTTGATGATGGACCCTCTACTATTACTCCTAAAATATTAGATATATTGAAACAAGAAAATGTAAAAGTAACTTTTTTTGTTTTAGGAACTAATATAAATGGAAGACAAGATATTGTAAAAAGAATGTATGAAGAAGGACATTATATAGCAAATCATGGTTATACACACAGCTATTCGAAAATATATTTATCACCACAATCTGTTTTAGATGAATATAATCAATGTAACGATGCTGTAAAAAATGCAATTGGAGTTTCTGAATATAATTCACATTTATTTAGATTTCCAGGTGGATTTCCAGGTGGGAAATATGCAGATCTTAAAAAAGAAGCAAAACAATTATTATCTCAAAATGATGTTTTAAATATTGATTGGAATGCTTTGACAGGAGATGCTGAAACAAATCAACTTTCTATTGAATTTGAATTATCTAGGTTATCAGAAACCATAGGCGATAAAAATAGTGTGGTTATATTAATGCATGATTCATCAACCAAAAGTGTAACAGTAGAAGCCTTACCACAAATTATTGCAAATTTAAGAGAGCGAGGATATGAATTTAAGAATTTTTATGAAATTATAAAATAATCAAAGAAAGGAGAAATTACTTTGCCTAAAAAAATAGTAAATAATAATATAAAAGAAAAACTAGAATATTTAGGACTAGATTTAGATCACATACCAAAAGAAATAAAAAAATATAAACCTTTGGAGTTTAGAATTCCTAAATTTTATGAAGAAAAACAGTATAGACAATACCGATATTTACCAATTAAAGATATACAAATATTATTATCGCCAACCAATCGATTAGATGAAATTGAAGAAAAATATAAAAAGGCAAGTCCTTTAGTAGAATACTTAGACGGAAAGACCGAAGAAAATATTTTTAAATATACTACTTTTCTAAATATGCTAAAGGAATTTGAAATTAAAGAAGTAGAAAATATTGAAGAAGAACAATTAAAATTAAATAAAAAGATACCTTTTAAAGTAAAATATGAATATAATTATTTATGGCAAATTTATTATTCAGAAAATACAGATCAATATTTTATGATAGTTCCAACAGAAGACTCTGACTATTCAACTTTTTTCTTCTTACTAAAAAAGCAATTAGAAAAAAAGAGGACGGAAAAAATATTTGTACCGATTCGAAATGTAGAGTATAGTAGTACTTATTTAAAAAAATCTGAGTTTGAGGATATTGAAAACTATTTATGGTTGTTTACAAAAGATTGGCCCTTGATTTATGAAGTATATGATAAAAATAATGAACTTAGTATCCATATCATAGGAGAAACAGAAGTTTATGAGAAAATAAAAAGTTCTTATAAAATAACATTAAACAATAAAACAGAGGCTAGCCAATTTTATAAGTTGTTAAAAGCAATGTTCATTTTACAAACAGAATTACCTAATTATTTTCATTTTAAAACCAATATCAGTAAAAAGGGAGAAATTGAATTTTATATAGAGGATAGAAAAGTTAAATATTCAGAAATAGCAGATTGGATTAAGGAAGAATATCATTTAGGAGAAGAAAAGCAAAGGGTAGCAGAAAACTTAATAGGAGAAGACAAACAAAAACTAGAAAAATTAAAAATAGAAATTGCATCACAAGAAATTGAATATTTGGCTAAAGAAAAACAGATATCTACGTTTTTAGAATGTAAAAAATCATTTTTTGGTAAATTTAAATATTATTTTAAATATAGTAAGAAAAATAATAAGAATAAAATGAAAAAAGTTCAAGTAACAGAAAAAACAGTAGAAACAATAAAAAAGGATGAAAACCAAGAACTTCCTAAGAAAAAAAGAAGAAAACAAAATTATACAATTGAAGAATTAGTAGAATTATATAAAATAATAGAACTAAAAGAAAATGAATTAAAAGATATAATAATGGATATCAATGCGCTAAAGTTAAAAAATAAAAATATGGAAAAGAAGATTGAAAATGCAACAGCTTTTATTGAAGAAATTGATAGTCATAAAAAAAGCATATTTGAATTTTGGAAATATAGTAATAAAGACGAGATGGCTACTTTACCAGAAGGTGAAGAAGAGGAAGTTAATATCATAAAGAAAATAACAAAGGTGTTTGACTATGAACAAGATGTAGAAAAACTTGGAAAAACAATGGATAAAATGCAAAGAAAAGCATTAAATAAAGAGGAAACTGATAGTATCTATATTACAACAACTACACTTTTAAACTTATTAAACAAGATAAAAACAAGTGAATTTTCACCAAAAGATATTGAAACAGCTTTGAGAGAAATAAAAAAAGAAGCAATACAAGAGAAAACCTTATCAAAAGATGAAGAATTTGATATATTTGGTGGAATTGTCCAAGATAGTACAAAAGTATCTAAGATTAATAATAAAAAACATAGAGAAATACCAAAAGATGAATTTAGTATTTTAGAAATCAATAAAAATACAAAAAAGATTGGATTTAAGTTATCTATTGAAAAAATAATTTCTAATATAAAAACAGCTCTAACAAAAGTAGTTGTTCCAGAAGATATACCAGTATACAAAGCAATCATAGAAGAAACCTTAGATGATAGAAAAATAAACATATTTGACATCAATCCGGAAAAAGAATTTAGCGAAGCAATACGAACAGAAAATGAAAAAATAAACTTTTATAAAATAAATTTGAAAGAGGGAAGCAATGCAATTAGCTATACCAATTGTATTTTTTATGATAACCAAAACAAAACGTTACCAGTAGGTCAAGATTTATCTACTAAAATATTAGTTGATACAGCTAGACTAAAATTAAATCTAAAAAGAAAAGAAAATTTTAAAGTAGTAACATTTGAAAATGAAAAAGATGATTTTTCTAAAGTCGATATAAAAAAAGTAACAGTTTTTGAATTTGATACAGAAATTAAAAAACAAGAGAATAATAAAAAAACCGAAAAAATCTAGACAATAAAAAAAATATGTGCTAATATATATTAGTACATATTTTTTAATTACTATTTACTAATAGATGCCGATGTGGCGGAATTGGTAGACGCACTGGATTCAAAATCCAGCGGGAAACCATGTGGGTTCGAGTCCCACCATCGGTACCAGTCTAGGTGTTTTTATAGGATTTTATAGTTCTATAAAGACATCTTTTTATATATAAGGAATGTTGTGGCTCATATTTTAAC
>CANRKZ010000016.1 GCA_947631335.1 uncultured Clostridia bacterium | reverse complement strand
AATAAAACAAGAACTAGTAAGTTTGTATGTAATAACTTACTAGTTCTTATCATTAATTTTTATAATACTATTATTCAGCTTTTTTATCTTCCTTTTCTGCTACTGGTTCTTCCTTCACATCTTCAACTGTTTCTTCTTTTACTGTATCTACAGTTTCTTGAACATCTACTTTTTCTGTTGCAATACTTGGAGCTTCTTCTGGGGCAGCCTCTACTGGTACTTCTTCAGTTTCAACTACTGGTTCTTCTGTTAAATCTTCTTTAACAGTAATTTCTCTGTCTTCAATTCTAGCTCCTATTTGTTCTTTTGTTTTAGCGGCTTTACCAACTCTATCTCTTAAGTAAAATAATCTAGCACGTCTTGCTTTACCTACTCTTACTAATTCTACTTTTTCAACTAATGGTGAATGTACTAAGAAAGTCTTTTCAACACCTACACCATAAGATATCTTTCTTACAGTAAATGTTTGGTTAACTCCTCCACCTTGTACTTTTATAATAATTCCTTCAAATACTTGGATTCTTTCTTTATTTCCTTCTTTAATTCTTACGTGTACTTTAACGGTATTACCAACTTTTAATTCTGGTATTTTATTTTTTAATTGTTCATGTTCAATAGATTTTATAATATCCATTTTAGAATTTCCTCCTTTTTTATATTCTCTGAGCGGTGCATCTTAAATTATACACTTCCTTTTTTTATTTACCTGTTTTTTACTTTATTTTAACAAATCAGGTCTTTTCTTTTTTGTTATTTCTAAAGATTTTTCTTTTCGCCATTTTTCTATATTTTGATGGTTTCCCGAGAGCAATATATCTGGAACTTTTTCTCCTTCAAATGCCTCCGGTCTTGTATATTGTGGATATTCTAAAAGACCATTTGCAAAGCTTTCTTCCTTAATAGAATCTTCCTTTAAAACACCTTTTACATATCTACTTACACTATCTATTAGTACCATAGCAGGAATCTCTCCCCCTGTTAATACATAATCTCCAATCGATATTTCTTCATCCACAATCTTATCAAGAACTCTTTGATCGATTCCTTCATAATGTCCACAAAGTATAATTAAATGTTCTTGTTTCGATAAATCTTCTACTTTTTTCTGGTCTAATTTTTTTCCTTGTGGTGTCATATATACAACTTTTGCTTTTTTCGTTTTAACAGATTGAAATGCTCTATATACAACATCTGGCATCATTACCATTCCACTACCTCCACCATATGGAGTATCATCTACTTTTTTATGTTTATTATTGGAAAAATATCTAATATTTACTAAATTAATATCTATTAATTCTTTTTCTACTGCTCTTCCAATGATACTTTGATTCAAGCAATCAAACATTTCCGGAAAAAGCGTTAAAACATCAAATCTCATTTTTTCCTCCATTATTTATATTAGCCCAGATATTAGATGAACTATCATTTTTTTGTTTTCTAAGTCAATTTGCTTTATTACATCCCTAATAGCAGGTAAAAGGATTTGTTTTCCTAATTCGTTTTTTACAACATATATATCATTACTTCCTGTATTAAAAATATCTTCTAGTTTTCCTAAAATTTCCCCTTGTTCGGTATAAACTTCCAGACCTATCATATCGACTATATAATAAATTCCTTCTTGAAGAGGTTTTTCCTCTTCTCTATTAATTTTTAAATAACTATCACGTAGTAAATTTGCTTGTTCTGGATTTTCTACCCCTTTCAGCTTGATTAGTACCATATCTTTATGATATTTTACTTCTTCTATTTCATATTCTTTTTTAAATTTTTTGTTTTCGATATATACTTTTTTTAATCTATCAAATCGTTTTATATCATCTGTAAATGGCTTTACTTTTATCACGCCTTTAATTCCAAATGTGTTTACAATTTGACCAATTTCAAGATATTTTGTCATATAAAATACTCCAATTATCCTATAAATTCAACTGACACTTTTTTGTGTTCTTTGCTGGCAAAAGCTTTCATGACAGTTCTAATTGCTTTAGCAATTCTTCCTTGTCTTCCTATTACTTTTCCCATATCATTTTCTGCTACTTTTACTTCAAATGTAATTGATTTTTCATTCTCTACTTGGTTAATTTCAACAGCTTCTTTATCATCAACTAAATTTGAAATAATGGTTTTTAAAATTTCTTCCATTTTTTCCTCCACATCAGGTTAGACTGTATCTATCCCAAATTTAGCATTATTTAGTCTTTTCAATTAAAGCTTTTACTGTATCTGTTGGCTTCGCACCATTTTTAATCCATTTTTCAACTTTCTCGCTATCTAAAACGATTGTAGCTGGATCTGTCATTGGGTCATAAGTTCCTAATTGTTCAATGATTTTTCCATCTCTTGGAGATTTTGAATCTGCTACCACGATATGATAGAATGGAGCTTTTTTCTTTCCTTGTCTTTGTAATCTAATTTTTACCATTTATTTCACCTCCTAGAATTTCTTTATCTATAAATTTAAAAATTTAATAACAGATTAATTTAATATTAGAACTTAAAATTTTTAAAAGTATTCTGATCCATACCTTTCATTAATTTTTTCATTCCACCTTTATCACTTTTCATTTTTTTCATCATTTTTTGTGTCATTTCAAAAGATTTTATGAATTTATTAATATCTTGTACAGATGTTCCACTACCTCTTGCAATACGCTGTCTGCGACTTGCATTTAAAAGTCTTGTATCTCTCTTTTCTTCTTTTGTCATAGAGCATATAATTGCTTCGATCTTTATGAATTCTTTATCATCTATGTTTACATCTTTTAATGCATTCATTCCTGGAATCATTTTTAATAAAGAAGAAAAAGATCCCATTTTTTTTATTTGTCTTATTTGTGTTAAATAATCATCTAAATCAAATTCTCTTTTTCTTAATTGTTTTTCTAATTTTTCTGCCTGCTCTAAGTCAAAGGATTCTTCTGCTTTTTCAATAACAGATAAAATATCTCCCATTCCTAAAATTCTACTTGCCATTCTATCTGGATGAAATATTTCAATATCGCTTAGTTTTTCTCCTGTTGCTGCAAATTTAATTGGCTTTCCAGTTACTTTTTTAACAGATAAAGCACTACCACCACGAGTATCACCATCTAACTTTGTTAGTACTACTCCATCAATTCCTAGGGCCTCATTAAACTTTTCAGCTACATTAACAGCATCCTGACCAGTCATAGCATCTACTACAAGTAAAATTTCATGTGGTTTAATTCCTAATTTTAATTGTTTTAATTCATTCATTAATGTTTCATCAATATGTAAACGTCCCGCTGTATCTAGAATCACAACATCATTTAATTTTGACATTGCTGTTGACATTGCTTGTTTTGCTATATGAACTACATCTTTTGAGGTCTCATTTGCAAAAACTGGGATATTCAACTGCTTTCCTACTACTTGCAATTGTTTGATTGCTGCTGGTCTATATACATCACAAGCTACTAATAATGGATTTTTTCCTTGTTTTCTAATTAAATTAGCAAGTTTTCCAGATGTAGTAGTTTTACCCGAACCTTGAAGTCCAACTAACATAATCACTGTTGGAGGATTTGGTGTAAAATTGATTTTACTTTCTGTTCCTCCGAAGTAATTCTACTAATTCGTCCTTAACAATTTTTACCACTTGCTGTCCTGGTGTTAAAGACTTTAAAACATCTTGGCCAAGTGCTTGATTGCGAATAGTTTCTATAAAATCTTTTACAATTTTATAATTAACATCAGCTTCTAAAAGTGCAAGTTTAACTTCTCGAAGCATCTCTTTTAAGTCTGATTCAGTAATTCTTGCCTTTCCTCTAATTTTTCTTGTTATTTCTTGTAATCTAGAAGATAATCCTTCAAAAGCCATGATTTCAACTCCTATTCTTAACTTTTTTGTTTATTATATGTTTAACTATACTAAACAATTTAGTTCTTTTTTTATGCCTTCTAAAACACTTGCTACTTGTTTGTCTGAATAATCTTTTTGTATTTTAGTTAATTCTGATAAAGCTCTTTCGATCTTTTTTTGTTGATTTAACATCCTTTTCATAAACATCAGCTTTTCTTCGTATTCGAAAAGTTTTTTCTCCCCTTTCTTTATGATGTCTCTAACAGCTTGCCTTGTAATGTTATTGTTTTCTGCAATTTCAGATAATGACAAGTCGTTATTGTAGTAATCTTCTATGAATTCAAATTGTTTTTTAGTTAAAAGTTTGCCATACAACTGACATAACATACTAATTTCAACCTTCTTTTCCATAGTTATTACCTCTTTCTATTTTTGTAATGCTAATATACTTTACACTATTTTTATCTATTTGTCAAGTATTTTATTGATTTTCTTTATTTTTAATAGAATTATTTTATTTTTCTATTTAAAAATAAAATTCAAGAACCGCTCTTAAACTCTATTTATACTATATATTTAAATATTTTAAGAAACTATCTAATCCTTCCATTATATCATCATATGTTACATTAAAATCTCCTGTATACCATGGATCTGCAATATCCCTTGGATTTTTAGAATAATCTAATAGTCTATGAACTTTGTTTTCTTTGTCCCCTCCACATATTTTAATAATATCTCTTACATTTCTTTTATCCATTGCTAATATATAATCATATTTATTATAGTCATCTTTTGTTAGCTGTCTTGCATATTTTCCTTCTACTGAAATTTTTACTTCTTCAAGCTTTTTTCTTGTTCTATAATATACAGCATTTCCTTCTTCTTCATCACTTGTCCCAGCCGATTTTATTAAAAACTCTTTTTCGATATTTCTTTTCTTAACCATATCTTTAAATAGAAACTCAGCCATAGGTGACCTACATATATTACCTAGGCATACAAATACAACTCTTATCATCATATTATCTCCTATCTTTTATTTCTTTCTTATATAATAATCCTATGATTTCATTTTTATAAAATCTTTTTTATTTGCTATGATAAAACTAAAAGTCTTACTAAGAAATCCTTTAAGATCCCCCTTGTAAGACTTTAATACTTTTACTTGATAAGTATAATTTTTTTACTTTTTTGTTTTTTATCTATTTGCTATTTTCTTAATGCTGCACCTAATGTTTTTTCTAGCTCTGTAATAATATTATCCATAATAGTATTTATTTCCTCATCACTTAAAGTCTTGTTTTTATCCCTAAAAATCAAGCTATAGGCAACACTTTTTTTGTTATTTCCTATCTTTTCATCTCTATAAATATCAAATAATTTTGCTTCTTCTAGCCATTTTTTACTCTTTTTTATAATTGTTTTTTCGATTTGACCTACTTCTATTTTTTCATCTACTATAATAGCAATATCTCTTTCAACAGCTGGAAATTTTGGAACTTCTACATATTTTTTATTTTCTCTTGAGTATTTTACTACTTTGGTTAAATTGATTTCTGCTAAATATGTTCTTTTTCCGATATCATAATTTATAAGTACCTCTGGATGTACTTCTCCTATGGTTGCTATTACATCTGTTCCAACTTTTAAATTAGCACATCTTCCAGGATGATAAGATTCATTTTCTATCTCTTTTTGTATTTCATATCGATTTACATTTACAGTTTCTAATACATTTTCTACAAATCCTTTTAATGTATAGAAATCAGTATCATTGCCATACATACCAATAGTTAAAATGTTTTCCTGAAGTGGTACTTCACCCTTTTCTACTTCATTATTAATGTTTTTATAATTTCTTGAAATATCAAATAATTTTACGTTTTGATTTTTTCTGTTTGCATTTAAGGCTAAAATTTGCAACATACTTGGTATCGTTGTTGGTCGCATAAGTTTATATTCATCACTTAATGGGTTCATGATAGTAATGGATTTTTGAGCTACTTCTTTCTTAATGTTTGATTTTTCTAGATCTTTTTCACTTACAAATCCATAAGTATAAATTTCAGAAAATCCATTATTTACCAATACTTCTCTTATCTTTTTTTCTATTATTTGTTCTTTATTTCTAATTCCCAATGTTGTATAGGCTTTAATTAAAGTTGTTTCTAGTTTGTCATATCCATAGAATCTAAGAACTTCTTCTGCTATGTCTGCTAAAGATTCTAAATCCATTCTAAAATAAGGTGTAATAGCTATGTCATTTTCTACTCTTATTTCTAACTTTTCTAATATACTAATCATTTCTTTTTTAGATAAATTTGTTCCTAGCAAGGAATTTATTTTTTCTGCCTCTAATTTAATTTTGCTAATTTTCTGTTTTGTTGGATAAACATCAATCTTTCCGTCTACAACTTCACCTGCTCCGATTAATTCTACTAATTCTACTGCTCTATTAATAGCTCTTAGAGCATTTTCCGATGATAATCCTTTTTCAAATCTAGAAGAACTTTCTGTTCTTAAACCTACTTTTTTAGCAGTTTTTCTTACGCTACCTCCATTAAAGACTGCTGACTCAAAGACTACTGTTTTAGTATCTTTTTCTATTTCTGAATTTAATCCTCCCATAACACCAGCAATTGCAACTGCTTTTTTATCATCTGCAATAACTAAGTTATTTTCATCTAATTTTCTTTCTTGTTCATCTAATGTTGTAATTTTCTCACCATTTTTAGCACGCCTAACTGTAATATGTTTTCCTTCAATTGAATTAATATCAAAAGCATGCATCGGTTGCCCCATTTCTAACATAACATAATTTGTTATGTCTACTATATTATTTATACTTCTTACACCACATGCTTTTAATCTTCTTTTCATCCAGTCTGGAGATGGTCCAATTTTTACATTTTTTACAATTCTTGCAATATAACGGTAACACAAGTCTGGTGCTTGTATGGTAACTTTTAATCCTTCTATTTCATTTTTATTTTCTATGTTCAATTTATCTATATTTTTTCTAGGATTTTTAAACTCTTTTCCGAATAGATGCAGCAACTTCTCTTCCTAATCCTTCAATTGACAAACAGTCTGGTCTGTTTGGTGTTATTTCAAAATCAATTATGTCTTCCTTTAATTCTAAAACTTCTACTATATCTTTTCCCAATTCTTTTTCTAATTTTGAATCTAAAATCATAATCCCATTTTCAATTTGCCCTGGATAATCTAACACATCTAATCCTAATTCTCCTACTGAACACATCATTCCACAAGATTCAGCACCTCTTAGGAGTCCTTTTTTTATTTTAATTCCTCCTGGTAAACTAGATCCATCTTTTGCAATTGGCACAATATCTCCTTCTTTTATGTTGTTTGCTCCAGTTACAATTTGAACTTTTTCATTTCCTAAATCTACTTGTGTTATTACTAAGTGGTCAGAATCTTGATGTTTTTTAATTTGTAATATTTTTCCAACAACCACATTTTTAATCTCATTTCCCTTTTGCTCAATTGTTTCTACTTTAGAGCCTGTCATTGTTAAAATATCTCCTAATTTTACGGTATCTATATTAATATCGCTATATTCTTTTAACCATTCAACACTTGCTTTCATATTTTTCTCCTTTATCTTACTTAACTTATCTTATCTTATCTGATTCTGTTTCAAATCTCTTTTAACTTCTTTACCATTATAATGGCTTGGTACTATATTTAAATTCCCATATAATCCATTTTCGGAAATGCCATTTATAAAATTTGTTCTTTGGCTATTTTGTTCTATTTTTAATACTTCTATATGTCTTTTTACTTTTTCTTCTGATACTAGCTGATATCCATTACCCACTGGTATAGTTGTATAATTTTTATATTTTTCTGTTTTTAGTAATCTTATTGCTTCTTGTAAAGGATATACTCTATCCTCTTTTTTTCTAAAAAATCCCATGATTTTTACTCCTCATATTTAACTAAATTTTTAATTAATATTTTTATTATGAACCTATTAGATTGCATAATAATTTATTACTACCTTAATTTTTATTTTAAAATTGTTTTAAAAATCTTATATCATTTTCAAATAATAATCTCATATCTTCAATTCCAAACTTTGCCATAGCAATTCTTTCTACTCCAAATCCAAAAGCAAATCCCGAATATTCTTCTGGATCAATTCCACAGTTTCTTAAAACATTAGGATGAACCATTCCACATCCTAAAAGTTCAATCCAACCTTCTTGTTTACAAACTCTACATCCCTTTCCTCCACATACAAAGCAGGATACATCAGCTTCTGCACTTGGTTCCGTAAATGGGAAATGATGTGGTCTAAATCTTATTTTTGTATTTTCTCCCAAACATTTTTTAGCAAACATTTCTAAGGTTCCTTTTAAATCTGTCATAGAAATGTTTTTATCTATTACTAATCCTTCAACTTGATGAAACACTGGTGAATGTGTACTATCTACACTATCAGAACGGTAAACTGTACCTGGACAAATAATCTTAATTGGTGGTTTTTTACTTTCCATTACTCTTGCTTGCACAGGTGATGTTTGACTTCTTAGTATAATATCATCTGTAATGTAAAATGTATCTTGCACATCTCTTGCAGGGTGATCTGGTGGCGTGTTTAACTTGTCAAAATTGTAAATAGCTTTTTCTACTTCTGGTCCATCTGCTATTTCATACCCCATTCCTAAAAATATTTCTTCTACTTCACTAATAATTTGTGTAATTGGATGAAAAGAACCTAAATTTACTTTTTTACTTGGCTCTGTAACATCTATATTTTCTGTTTCTAATTTTTTTAATAATTCTGCATTTTTTAGTTCTTTTTCTTTTTCTTCTAATTTTGCATTTAATTCATCTCTTACTTGATTAACTAAGCTTCCCATTATTGGTCTTTCTTCTGGAATTAATTTTCCCATTCCTCTTAATACAGTAGTTAATTCGCCTTTTTTCCCTAAATATCTTACCTTTAGATCATTTAGTGTTTTTAAGTCTTGGCATTTTTTTATACTGACAAGTGAATCTTCTTTGATTTTTAAAATTTCTTCTTTCATTGTTATTTTTCCTTTCTTTTTAGTTTAATATGGTCGATATTTCCCTGTGCTTTTATATTTTCCATATTTACGACCGTGAGTAATTATTATTTTTTTCTTGTAATAATAATTTATCTTTATTCTTTTTTTTGAAATAAATTTTTATTTTATTAAAAATTGTATTTCTATTTTCAAAATAAAAAGTAATAATATACATTCCGAAATCATTTAAAGAAATATCTACATATACATTTCGATTCAAAAATTCTTTCTTTGTTTTTTCAATACTTTCTTGTATTTCTTTACTTCCATATTCTTTAGAATCTAAATAATATTCTAAACATTTAGTTCTATTCATTATTTCACACATCCTTTATCAAATTTTATTTAAAATTCAATTTTTTCATTCAAAAAGCCACTTCTCCTATTTCTTATAGGACGAAATGGCTTATCTTTCGTGGTACCACCTAAATTCATTAGTTTTACTAACCTCATTATAGTTTTAACGGTTCAACCGCTTTTTTCTACTTATCTATTTTCAAAAAAAGACCTAAAAAGTGAAATTTCTATCTACTAAATAGTAATGACTTCCAGCCTAGGTCATTTTTTCTGTTTCTATTTTTATAATAGATATACTTTGCTTTTTAATTGGTTTGTTCTTATTGACAGATATTATTTTAACATATTTCTCTAGATTTTTCAATAGTTTTTTATTTTTTTTAGCTAAATTGTTGTTATTTTTTGAAATTATGTTAAAATAGTAATATATAGGTTACATATAAATCAATAAAAAGAAAGGATTTTTTAAATGAAAAAGAAAATTTTTATAACTTTATTTTTTATCTTAGTTTTATTAACAAATATTTCTTTTGCATCCTATAGTACTGTTACGATGGAAGTTGTAGAAGACCCTGTTTGTTCAATTGAACTTGGAGAAAATTCAAAATTTGAGAAAAAACTAATTTCAAAAGATTTAACTAATAAAGAGGTAACTCTACAGTTAGAAGTAACAAATGAAGAAGCTCCTATGAAACCAACTGGTGAAATTATGCTAGTACTTGACAATTCTAATAGTATGACAGATGAATCTTCTAATGGTAAAATTAGAAAAGATTTAGTTTTTGATTCTACCAAATATTTAATCTCCAATCTTTTAAAGGATAATACTAATTTAAAAATTGGTGTTGTTCAATTCTCAACCAATATAGATCTATCTAAAGAAGGAACTATTGATGATGCTTCTGTTGTCTCTTCTTTAACAAATGATGTTACTAGTTTAAATAATGCAATTACTTCTATTGACACAAATGGATCTAGAACAGATTTGCAAGCAGGGCTTTTGTTAGCAAGTCAACAATTTACTAAAACTAATAACAATAAATATATGATTGTTTTAACAGATGGTGTTCCAAACGTTGCAATTAACTTTGCTGATAAAACATATTATTCTGAAGATGTTATAAATAAAACTAAAAAACAGTTACAGGATTTAAATAATCAGGGAATTAAAATTATTACTATGTTAACAGGAATTAATGACCCAAGTTATAACCCTCTTGGTGATAAAACTTTTGAACAGATTATTACCGAAGTATTTGGAACAAGCCAAAATCCAACTGCTGGAGAATTTTATTATGTTACAGATGATCAAGTACAAGCAACAATTACAAATGATATTTATAATTCATTATTACCAATTAATAAGTCTTTTACCAATATCACCATTGTTGATTATTTTCCTCAAGAAATAATTGATAATTTTGATTTTGCTTATGTAACAAAAGCAACTATTGGAAATATATCAGCAGAAATTAATAAAACTAATAATTCGATTACTTGGACCATTCCTCAACTTACAAGCGGTCAAACAGCAACCGTTCAATATAAATTGAAGTTAAAGGAAAATTTTAATAGTAATATTGTTAATAAAATATTAAATACAAATCAGAAAGTTGACCTTTCTTATACTGATTTTGATTCTAATAATCAAAATAAAACATCTGATATTTCTCCGAAATTAAAACTTTCTGAACCACCAGCAGTTTTACCAAAAGCTGGTTTTACAACATTAATTGTAATTTTCGGAATATTTGCAATAAGTCTTTTAGTTTTTTCAATTACTAAATTAACTAAAATTAATCGAAATATAAAATAGAATTCAAAAATTGTTAAACAGGTTATTCTAGAATTCAAGAATAGCCTGTTTTATTAAACTTCTATCTGTTTATCTTGATAGCAAATAAATGTCATATTTCTTGTTCAATATATAATAATCGATTATATTTTGCAACTCTATCTGTTCTACATGGTGCACCAGTTTTTATTTGTCCAGCATTAACAGCGACTGCTATATCAGCAATGCTTGTGTCTTCTGTCTCTCCAGATCGATGTGAAATAACTGTTTTATAGCCATTTTCCTTAGCCATTTGAATTGTATCTAATGTCTCTGTTAAACTTCCTATTTGATTTGGTTTAATTAGAATACTATTTGCCACTTTTTTATCAATTCCCCTGTTTAATCTTGATGGATTTGTAACAAACAAATCATCTCCTACTAATTGTACTTTATTTCCTAACTTTTCCGTTAAAATTTTCCAACCTTCCCAATCTTCTTCTGCTAATCCATCTTCAACTGAAAAAATTGGATATTTATTACATAATCCTATAATATATTCAATCATTTCTTCTTTTGTTTTATATTGTTTTGTTTTCCAGAAATAATATCCTATTTTGTTTATTTTTTTGGCTTCTTCATACATCTCAGTACTTGCAATATCAAGTGCTAACATAATATCTTTTCCTGGTTCATATCCTGCTTGTTTAATAGCTTCTATAATAACATCTAAGGCTTGCTCTTCATTTTCTAAATTTGGTGCAAATCCACCCTCATCTCCTACTCCTACACTATATCCTTTTTTCTTTAATACTTTTTTTAATGTGTGATAAACTTCTACTCCTCTTTTTATTCTTTCAGAAAAAGTAATCTCTCCTACTGGCATAATCATAAACTCTTGTATGCTAATATTATTATCAGAATGTTTTCCACCATTTAATATGTTCATCATAGGAATTGGTAGTACTTTTCCATTGATACCACCAATATATCGATAAAATTCCATACCTAGTGAATTTGCTGCTGCTTTTGCTACCGCAAGTGAAACTCCTAAAATGCTATTAGCTCCTAGGTTAGATTTATTTGGTGTATCATCCAACTTTATCATTTCTTCGTCTATTTTCCTTTGCTCATATATATTCATTCCTATAATTTTCTTAGCTATTTTTTTATTAACATTTTCTACTGCTTTTTCTACGCTTTTTCCAAAATATTTATTCTTATCTCCATCTCGTAATTCTACTGCTTCAAAGCTTCCTGTTGAAGCACCTGACGGAACTGATGCTGTTCCTACAAATCCATCTTCTGTTATAACATTTATTTGCAAGGTTGGATTTCCTCTTGAATCTAAAATTTGCATACCATGAACATTTTCAATTGCTAAATAATCTTTCATAATTTACCTCCCTATTGTTATTTATTTATATTATGTACCAACTATGAAAGATGTAAACCTATGTTTATGAAGCTTTTTTATTTCTTAATTCTGTTGCATATTTTAAAGTTATCTCATTAATTTCTCCTGAAGAAATTCTAGCAATTTCTTTTATAACTTCATTCTCATTTAATAATTTTATTTGCGTTTTTGTTCTTTCTTGTTTAACATCTTTACTAATAAAATAATTATAGTCTGCAACTGCTGCTATGTTTGGTAAATGTGAAACACATAATACTTGATGCTTTTTAGCAATTGCCTTTAATTTACTTGCTACAGCATTAGCTGCTTTTCCACTAATTCCTGTATCAATTTCATCAAATACAAGTACAGGAATTTTGTCAGACTCTGCTAAAACCTTTTTTATTGCTAGCATAATTCTAGACATCTCTCCTCCTGATGCTATTTTAGATAATTCTTTTTCATCTTCTCCCATATTGGTTGTTATATAGAATGCTGCTGTATCTTTCCCTGTTTTAAAGTATTCCTCTTCTATATAATCCACGTATACATTAATGCTAGCATTTTTCATTTCTAGTTCTTTTATTTCTTCATTAATACGATCACTTAACTCTTTTGCACTGTCTTCTCTTACTTTATGAATTTCTTTTGCTAGCTTATTCATCTCTTTTTCTATTTCTTGTTGTCTTGCTCTTAATTTGCTATTATATTCCTCTAAATTTTCTATTCGTTTCATTTCGCTTAATTTTTCTTCTTTATATCTTAAAATTTCTTGTATCGTATTTCCATACTTTCTTTTTAACAAATATATTAAGTTTAGTCTTTCTTCTATATAATTCCTTTCTTCTTCATCAAAATAGATTTCTTCTTTATATCCATTAATATCTCTTGAAATTTCTTGTAATTCATAATAAATATTTTTTAAGCTATTAGACTCCTTTTCATATTTTTCTTCCAGATTTTCAATTTTCTCTAAGGCTCGTATTGCTATACTAATACTATCTATTCCATTTTCTGAAATTAATTTTTCTGCTTGTCCTAAATTTTCTGTTATTTTTTCTGAATTAAGCATGATCCTTCTTTTTTCTTCTAGTTCTTCCTCTTCATTTTGTTTTAGATTTGCTTCTTTTATTTCGTCTATTTGATATTTTAATAAATCCAATTCTCTTTGTTTTTCTTTTTCATCCCCAAAATTTTCTTTCAACTCTTTTTTGATTTGGTTATATTCGTCATAAAATAATTTATATTTTTCTTTTATTTCTTTTATTTTTTCACCAGTAAATCCATCTAAATAATCTAGATGTTTTTTATGATCTAATAAATTTTGATTATCATTCTGTCCGTGGATTTCTATAAAATTGCTCATAAATTCTTTTAATTCATTTACAGTTACCATTCTACCATTTATTTTACACATATTTTTTCCACTTAGATTAATTTCTCTAGAAACAATTATATTTCCATCTTCCGCTTCTTCATATGTTGGATTATACATACATAATTCTACAAAAGAATTACTTTCTCCTTTTCTTATCATTTCTTTTGAAAATCTTCCTCCTGATATAATTTGAAGAGAATCAATAATTAGAGTTTTTCCAGCTCCTGTCTCTCCCGTTAAAATATTTAATCCTTGATTTAAATCTATACTTAGATCTTCTATAATACCTATATTCTTTATATGTAATGTTGTTATCATTTAATACCTCCTGTTTGATTTTATACTAAAAAAGTGTTCGCTTATATTGTATCTTTAATTCTAAAAACTGTCAATACTTTTTGCGAACATTTTTTCTTTTTTATATAAATTCTTCAAAAACCAAATTTGCTAAATCTAATCCTTTATTAGTAAGCTTTATGTGATTTAAATCAATTTCTATCAAGCCTTGATTTACTAATTTATTTAATTTTTCGCGATATAAGAAAATAGGACTTTCAACAAATCTTTCTTTAAATTTTGCTATATCTACTCCTTCTATTTTTCTAAATCCTAACATCATAAATTCGTTTTTCTTGTCTTTCAAAGTTTGTTGTTCTTCTATTTTAATATTTTTTTCTTTATGATTTTCTTTAATATTTTTAATATATTCTTCTATGCTTGTTATATTGGAAAATCGAACATTATTAATATAAGAATGAGCTGCTACGCCAAATCCTATATACTGTTCTTGATTCCAACAATTTAGATTGTGCTTTGATTCTTTTCCTCTTTTTGAAAAATTTGAAATTTCATAATGATAATATCCGTTTAATTCTAATGTATCTTTAATATACCAATACATTCTTCTTTCTTGTTCTTCTTCTGGTAATTCTATTTTTCCCTCTTTCAATTGTTCTGCTATTTTAGTTCCCTCTTCTATAATTAGAGAATAAATACTAATATGATTTGGATTTAGCTTTATTATTTTGTTTAAACTTTCTTTTAAGTCTTGTATCGTTTGACCTGGTAGTCCTAACATTAAATCTATATTTATATTTTTAAAACCAACTTCTTCTGCCAAATGATAGGTATTTAAAAATTCTTCATAAGTATGAATCCTTCCAAGTTCTTTTAAAATCCTATTATTCGTACTTTGAAGCCCTATACTAAGCCTATTAATACCATCTTTTTTATATTCTTCTAGTTTTTGCTTTGTAACTGTTCCTGGATTCACTTCAATTGTTATTTCTATTTCGTTAAAATCTATTTTTTCATGAATCTTATCTAAAATTTGCCCAATATATCTACTATCCATATAAGAAGGCGTGCCCCCTCCTATATAAATACTAGTTAACTGATAGTTGGAAAAATCAAATTCTTCTATTTCTTGTTCCATACTTTCTATATACTTTGGAATTTTATTATATTGATTTGTATAGGAAATAAAATCACAATAATAGCATTTTTGCTTACAAAATGGTATATGTATATAAATTCCCAGTTCCTGTTTCTTCATATTTTTCATCACTTTCTTTTTATTTTAAAAGTTTTCTAAAAAGTAAAACCTCTTGTATTAATTATTCATTAGCAAGTTCTACTATTTTTTTTAATCTATAATTTACCCCTGATTTTCCTATTGGTTTTTTTAATAGCTTTCCTAAATCTACCAGTGACATATCTGGATTTTCTAGTCTTAAATTTGCTATTTCTTTTAGATTGTCATTTAGTTTAGCAAATTTCCCTGTTTGTTTTAATTTCCTTATCGCTGAAATTTGTTCAATAGAGGCATTAATTGTTTTATTTAAATTTGCTGTTTCACAATTAACTAAACGATTTACTTTTCCTCTCATTTCTTTTTGTACCCTAATATCCTCAAATTGCATCACAGCTTTATTAGCACCAATTAATGCCAAAAACTTAGAAATTTCTTCTCCTTCTTTGATATAAATAGAATATTTATTTCTAGTTATCATTTTTTTACTATTAATTCCTAATCTTTCTAATATTTCTCTTATATAATTTAAATTCTTTTCTTCATTCAATACAATTTCTAAATGATATTTATTTTCTGGATTATTAATAGAACCTGATCCCAAAAATAATCCTCTTATTACTGCTCTTAAATTTTCTTCTTTATTTTTTCTTATTGATCTTTCTTCTAATAAAATTTTATTGTTTTCATACTTTATCTCTGGTTCTATCTCTTTTATTTTTAATTTTATCACAAAATTCTTTCCGCTAATTTCTATGTTATAATTCTTATTTAAATTCGATAGCAACTTAGAAAATCGATTAATATTATAATCACTTTCTGTTGAAAACTTCACAGTATTTTTATTTATTATATCAATATTTCCAGAAATTAAATAACCTATTAATTCATATTTTACTATTTCTTTATTGGCCAGATTACTACTTTTATTTAATTCTTGCTTAATTTCAGACGAAAAAGACATATAGTCCTCCTTTTCATTAATTCATTTTTGTTATAATAACTCTATCATTTTCATATAAATCTTTTTTACAATATGTATCTATATATTTTTCTTCATTTTCTATTAACTCAATTACATCTATTTTTTGATCATATCCTATTTCTAAGCATAAATAACCTTTAAATTTTAAATATTCATAACTTTGATGAACTATTTTTCTATAAAAATCAAGTCCATCATATCCTCCATCTAGTGCTATCTTAGGTTCTTGTTGCACTTCTTTTCCTAATGTTTTTATAATTTCTTTCTTTATATAAGGAGGATTTGATACAATGATATCATATTTTCCTTTTGGTATATTCTCAAATAAGTCTGATTCTATAAATGTAATTTGATTTTCCACTTTATTATTTTTTGCATTTAGTTTTGCTATGCTTAATGCTTTTTTACTAATATCAATTGCTGTAATTTCACTATTTTCTATGTATTTTGCAAGTGATACCGCAATTGCTCCACTACCTGTACATAAATCTAATATTTTTTTTGCATTTATTTTTTTGGCTATTTTAATTACTTGTTCTACTAGTACTTCTGTATCTGGTCTTGGAATTAATACATTTTCATCTACATAAAAATTCATTTTCATAAATTCTTGCATATGTGTAATGTGTTGAATTGGTATTCCTTTTATTATTCTTTTTATAGCTTTAAAATAGTTAACTTCCTGCCTTAGACCTAAAGGTTCATTATCATAAACTAATAAATATTGCCTTGGTTTATTTAGTATAAATTGCAATAAAAGTCTGGCTTTTAATTTAGGTTCTTCAATTCCATTTATTTTTAACTCAATCATTCCTTGTTTTATAGTTTCTCTTATTGTCATGATAACACCTTCTTTTTTACATTTATACAGATTTAATTTTTTATTAATTCATTTTATACTATTTCTATATACATTTTATCACTTTATTATTTTAAGAACAAGTAATAATCTATTAAATATAATACTAAAAAACAAAAACTCTAGCCTAAAAATAAAAACTAGAATTTTTGATATTGGATTATTTTTATATTACAATTGGTAAAATAAGAACTCCATTATTACCTTTGATACAAAGTAAATCCCATGTTTCTTTTGTATCATTTACCAATTCATGACTTTTTCCTACTCTACAAATGCTCTGAATTTTTCCCATATTCAAGTTTATTTGAATCTCCCAATTTTTTACATGCCGATGTCTTGAGATTTTTGTATGTAGATCTACTCGTAATATTTCCGCTTCAAAATGTCCTTTTAAATCGGTAATTTAAAATTTTATTGCTTTACCTTTTTCAAGTAATTGAGGCAAAAATTTTCCTGTTACAAGATTCAATTGAACTTGATTCTTTCTGCATGAAATTAATATCATTATACTTAATTTATTTAAATTCATCAATATGATAACTGATGAAGATAGCTAACTTAGTTTAAGTTAGCTATCTTCATACTACTTTTATACTTCAAAAAATTTCTTAAAATCTTCTTCATTAATTTTTTCTTTTTCTAATAATGCTTCTGCAATCTTGTCTAATTTGTCTCTATGTTGTTGCAATAAACTTATCGCATCATGATATGCTGTATCAATTAATTCTTTTACTTCTGCTCCTATTTTATCTCCAATATTTTCACCAAACATTTGAATTTCATATGGTTCTTTTCCTTGGAAATCAATTGGTCCTAAGTTATCACTCATTCCATATTTCGTTACCATATCTCTTGCAATTTTTGTTGCTACTTCGATATCGTTGCTTGCTCCTGTTGATATATCATCTAATACTAATTTTTCAGCAGCTCTTCCTCCTAGTAAAGCAATCAATTTCTCCTGCATCTCTGTTTTAGAAATATAATATTTATCTTCATCCGATTTATACATTGTATAGCCACCAGCTACACCTCTTGGAATAATAGATACCTCTTTTACATCTGTTTGTGTAGGTAAATACTTGCTTACTACAGCATGACCTGCTTCATGGTAGGCAGTCAACTTTTTATCTTTTTCTGAATAAACTCTGCCACGTTTTTCTAGACCTACTGTAACTTTCTTTACAGCTTCCTCAATATCATCGTTTTCAATATCTTCATGCTTATTCTTTGTTGCAATAATAGCCGCTTCATTTAAAATATTTTCAAGTTCAGCTCCTGTAAAACCTGCTGTATCTTCTGCTATGCTTTCTAAGTTTACTTGATCTGATAATTTTTTATCTTTTGAATGAATTTTTAGAATTTCTAATCTTCCTTTTAAATCTGGAGTTGGAATGGTTATTTGTCTATCAAACCTTCCTGGCCTTAATAAAGCCTTATCTAACATTTCTGGTCGATTCGTTGCTGCTAAGACGATAATGGTTTCTTCTGAACTAAACCCATCCATTTCAACTAAAAGTTGATTTAATGTTTGGTTGTTTTCTGTTTCTGCTCCATTATTGGATGTTCTTCTAGATCCAATAGCATCAATCTCATCAATAAATACAATACAAGGTGCTAATTTTCTTGCTTTTTCAAATAATTTTCTTACTCTAGATGCTCCAAGTCCTGCAAACATTTCAATAAATTCTGATCCACTCATAGAGATAAATGGAACGTCTGCTTCTCCTGCAATGGCTTTTGCAATTAATGTTTTACCTGTTCCTGGTTTTCCATATAATAAAACCCCTTTAGGAACCCTTGCCCCCATTTTGGTAAATTTCTCTGGTCTTTTTAGAAATTCAACAATTTCTATCATTTCCTCTTTTTCTTCATCCAAACCAGCTACATCATCAAATTTAATTTTTGTTTTTCTTTCTGTATCATCATATACTTTTCCTTTTTCTCCTAGTCCTTGCATTTTAAATATCATAATGAATAAGGCAAGCATAATTGCAGTTGGTAAAAATGTTATAATTGCACTTGGAATTTGTGCCAGAATACTTTTTGGCTTTTGAGTTAATTCTATTTCATTTCCTTCTGCTACTTTCGTTTGCACTAAACTCATAAAACTTTCAACTTCAGGTACAATCGATGTTTTTTCTTCTTCAATATTTTTCATTTTTACTTTTACTGTTGTACTTCCTGTTGTCATCTCTATTTTCTCAATATTTCCATAAGATAACTCTTTTATTAAATCCGTATAAGCTAATGTGTTTTCGTCCTTTTTTTGGGTATTCATCATAAAAAATATACCTAACCCAACAATTAAAACAATTAATACCATTATCAAGGTTATTAACATTCCATTTTTTTTGCTTTGTTTTTCTTTGTTTCTATTAGGATTCTCTTTGCTCATTTCTTCCTCCTTTTTATATTGTATTCTTGTCCATTAAGCATTTGAACCTTCTGGTTCATTTCCTACATCATCTTTTTCTTTTTGCTTTTTATTTTTCTCTTCTTCTTTGTCTTTTTTTCTTTGCTCTTCTTTTTCCTTTTCTTCTTTATTTTGTTCTTTTTCTTCCATTTCCTTTTTTACAATTTCTTGTGCTTCTGCTATTTTCATTAATTCCATTTGTTTTTTCATAAGATCTGTTTTTAAAAGTAAAATAGCTGCTACTAAATAAATTGCTGCTACTGCAATATACATTACTTGAAAGTATTCCATTTTAAATGGAATAAAGAAATTAACTGCTACGTATAACATATTTAATATAACTGATAAAGTTAGTGCATAAACTGACATATTAAATATAGCCACATATCTCATTTTTATCCTAGCTAATACCGTAGTAATATATCCAAAAAAGCTTAATAAAATTGCATTCGAAAGTGTTGTTAAGAAATACATAATAAAAGCATAAATAAAAATAGTTAAAAATACGCTTACATATAAACTTAATATTTGAGCACTATTGGCATAATTAATTACATCTTGCTTCGTAAATCTATTAATTCCCATTGACTCAAAAGTATCTTGATAAGAATAGCTAATTGTTCCTGCTACTGCAGAATTTTTAATAATAGCTCTATCTTTTAAGATTATAATTCCCTCTCCTGATTCATTAATTTCATTAATATATTGATTTATTTTCTGTTCCTCTTCTACTTTAGTATCAATAATTGTTTTTCCTGCAATAGAATCTTCTGATGAAATAATTATTTCACTTTCTGATACTACACTTAATATTCCATCCTGATAAGAAAATTCAGGAAACTCATTTTGAAGATACCCTATTCCTTCTTTTACTAAATTATATGTTTGATAAGTCATTCCAAAGCAAAGTATAATAGCAAGTAAAAATACTATTTTAACTAAATATCCTAACGCTTTTCCTAGCCCTTCTGCTGCCATATCTGGATACTTTTCTATTTTTGCAATAGAATACCATACTTTTTTAAAAAATCCTGTTTTAATTTTTTTATTATTTACTTCTTTTTCTTTATTTTCTTTTTCCATTTATCTATACTCCCTTCTTACATCAGAATTTACAAATTTAGGATTTATAAAAATCTCTACTTTATCTCCTATTTTTGCTTCTTTATTGGTAATATCACAAGTAATATGATAAGTTCCAATTCTTCCTAAAACTTTACAAGTTTTAGAATTTATTTGTACATAAATTGCTTGTTTTTTAAAAAAGTCTTTCATGTCTCTTACAACATATCTTAGTTTATCAATTGTTCGAAACATATCTCTATTGTTCGTTACATTCATTCCTTCCATATATCCACAAGGAATAATTGCTACTTTTGTTTTATGTTTCGTTTTATACGCATTAGAATATCCTATATTACAACCTTTTGGTAATTCTTTTATCTCAGAAACAGTTGACTCCAAATGAGCTATTTTCTTTAATCCTATATTATTTTGAAAAGGAAGTCTACCTAAAAAGGCAGATCCAATCCTTACTGCATTTAGATGCATGTTAGAATACTTTAAGAAAGCAGATGAATTACATACATGTAACATTCCTGTCTCTATTTCGTTCATTTTTAGTACTTCAATTACATCAATGAATCTTTTAAATTGTAATTTTGTATATTTCTCATCAAAAAAACTAACTGAAAAATGTGTAAAAGTTCCTTCTATCATGATACCTTTCATATTTTTTAATACTTCTATCATTTCATCTCTTCTATTATAAATAAAACCATATCTTCCAAAACCAGTATCAATTTTTAAATGTGCTCTTACTTTTTTATTTTCTTCTTTTCCAATTTTTTCTGCCACTGTGATATCTTGTTTAGATCCAATTGTTATTATAATCTTATTTTTTACTAATTTTCTTACATCTTCTTCTATCGCTGTAGATGATAGCATTAAAATTTCTTGTTTAATTCCCGCTTCTCTTAATTTTAAGGCCTCTTCTACTGTTGAAACCGCAAAAAATGAAATACCTTGATCGATTAAAAACTTTGTATATTCTACAATTCCTAATCCATATCCATTTGCTTTAACAACAGCAATGATTTTTACTTGATTTCCTCTATCATCTTTACCACTTTTCTCAATATGCTTTTTTATTTGTTCAATATTGTGTCTTAAGTCTTCTTTATTAACTACTAAAGTACTCAATTTTATTACTCCTTATTTAGCTATTTTTCTTTTTATTTGTCTTAAAGTCCTAAAAGTCTTTTCGGAAAAACGATATAACTTATACATGATTGGTTTAAATGGTATATAAATTTCTCCAATAAATTCTGTAAAAGTCGCTCCAAATCCTTGTTTAAATCGATATAATCCATATTGAGGATGACTTTCATCTATTACACCAGATACACCTCTAAAATCATATATATCATCTTTTCTTGCAATTGCCATTTTAATCATTTCCCATTGTAATAAATAATTTGGCATTAAATTTCGATAACTGTTACTACTTGCTCCATATAAATACCAAGTTTTATTTCCATAAAAAATTGGAATTACTCCTGATATTGGTTTATCTTCGTAATAGGCCATAAGTAACTTCATATGTTTAGGACCTAAGCAATCATACATTTTTTCAAAATAAGATAACGGTCTTATAATAAATCCATCTCTTTCTCCTGTTTCTATCATAATTTTATGAAATTCTTTTAAATCTTCTCTTGTTCCTTCTTTTACTATTACACCTTTTCTCCCTGCTAAACGGATATTATATCTCCATTTTTGTTTAAAATCTGCCATAACTTCATCTTCTGTCTTTCCTTTTATATCTAGCCTAAATACGTATCTTGGTTGAATTTCATCTTTAAAATCTTTCGCATCATCTTTAATTTTATATCCTAAGTTTGTAACCACATCTCTAAAAGTTTGATCACTACTTAAAACATCGGGTTCAATTCGTAAAACAATTGCTTTATATTTTTTAGCTAATTCTTTGGCACCATCTGTTAATTGTTTCATAACAGCGATATCATGTATATCACAAATAGGACCTCTAGATGCATACATAATATTTCCAAAAATAGGTATTTTTCGAATCCACACACATAAAGAACCTATGATATTTCCTTCCTCATCTTCTGCAAGTATGACTTCCGGTTTCCAGTTTGTTTTTTTTACTTCCGCCCATTCCAATGATTGTTGAAAGTTACATCTTTCATGCCCTTCTAAAAATTTTTTATATTCTTTTTTTGATTCTTCACTATCTACGAATCTCATTATTTATTTCATTCCTCCTAATTATTATTTACAATACAACCGTATTTTACACTAAATCATAAAAATTTACAAGTGATTTATGGGCTTTTAATCTAATTTAATAATTTTTTATAAATTAATATTCTGTCTTATTTATTTTGTATTAAATTCATAATAATTATTATATACTATAATTCAAGGAAGATAGTAAAACTGAATATTTTGATAATAAATAATATAGATAGTGGTAGAAAATTTGAAGATATTTGGACAGGCAAAGCTTTTCAATCATAAAGTTTCTATTGTTGGAACCGATTAGGATGAAAGACTTGATAATATATTTGATATTTTTATTCAAAGAAATACATGGTTTTCAACAAATATGGATATAAAAAGTATGATACGATGATAGACAATCTAAAAAAATTATAGATAAAAATCTTCCTAGAATTAATTTTGATGGAAATTTCGATGAAACAAATAAAACTTTATCTAACTAGATTATTTAAAAAAGGATATTCCGTTGTCACCAACATGGATAATATAAATGATATACAATTATTAGGAAATCCGGATACGTACTTGTTAAAACTTAAAGAAAGTTATGGTGCAATAAGTCAACTAAAAAATACCTATTTATCAAGTAAGTAAAAAATATCTTACTTTTAATTCATTATATAATCTAAATTTTAGTTATGCACAATTTCCAATCCACAATTTTTGCTAGTATCAGAGAAAATAACAACATTATCTTTTTTCAACGTTACGATAATTGAAGTAGAAATACTTTCAAAAATATCTTTTTCCATTTTTCCTTTAACAGGAGCAAAAAGTTTAAATCCTACGGCATATTTTGATTTTATATTTAAAGAATAACGACCCTTTTTTAAAATTATATTTAATACATTGTCATTTACATCACATTTTATTAATTTAGCATGATTATAGGTGGTAAATTTAAATTCTTTATTATCTATCATCAAATCGCAGATAACACCTTTAAAATGAAAGATTTTAAAAGGAATCGTTGCAATTGAAATCATAAAGGAAGCATTTGAATTTTGAAAATCGTTACCTTGACACCAAATATAAGATTTTGGAAAAGAATCTCCCCAATCCTTTTCTATATATCCAATACCATTATTAAATTCTATTTTATGATGGTTAATATTTATTAAACCATCTGCTCTTGTTTTCATATTAAGTATAGCATGATTACATTCCATAAATGGAATATAAGAAAATGGTCCCATTATATTAGGGCAAAAAAGATTAGTAGCTATGTTTTTACCATTAGAATATTTAATATTTCCATAAACAGTAAGATTTTTCGTATCATCTTTAATATCAATATGGATACTATTCTTAGAAAAAAAATTATTACCGATTTTAATATAGAAAGGTTTAAAACTATATTTAAAATCATCTATATTATAATTTATAAAATATGAAAAATCCCTTGTAATAACTTGTATAAATGCATTTTCTTCCTGTCCATTTATATTTATACCTGGAATAAAAGAAATTCCATTTTCATCATTTGTATTTTTAAAATACCAACCTTCAAAATAATGCTTACCTGTTTTTATATATTTTTCTCCTTGAAATAATTCAGGATTTTTTATTAAAAATATTTTATTCATATTATGTATTATTGTTAAATTCTATAGTAATATTCACTTTTTTGTATATTCATTCTAAAATTTCAAATAAAAAAAATCAACCTTTTACAGTTGATCAGCTCTTTTCTTCATCTGGTACGACGATTTTACTTAATAGTATTTGTGTTCTTATAAAAATTTTTAGCAAATGCTGACTAAATCTATAATTACACAGTGCACTAAAAATATATTTACTAAAAAATTGTAATTTGTATAACTAAATATTATATAGAAAACATACTTCTTGATAGAATTTGTCTCCTATTGCTATTGGACGTTCACATATTATTTTTCCACCCATTTTTGTATAAAACTTTTTAGATGCTTCGTTATCTTTTAAACACCATAATATCATTTTACTTCTTTCTTTTTTAATAAATTCATTTTTCACATATTGAAATAATTTTGTACCTATTCCATTATATTTTAAATTTGATTTGACATATATTGCAAGTAATTCACAATCAGCTTCTTCTACTTCTGTAGAGAAACTATTATTATCTATATATCTACAAAAACCAACTACGTCATCATTTAGTTCAGCAATTATAAATCCATTTAACATATAATCTTTTTGTCTTTTTTTTATCTTTTCTTCTTTATTCATTATATCTAAATATTTATCTTCTATTATTCCCTTATAAGCAGTTTTCCAACCATTTATTTGAATATCTACAACTTTAGGTATATCTTGCTTTTTTATATTTCGTATTATAATATTTCCCATTATTTTCACCTCTACAAATTACTATTTTTTATTATAATTTGTTAAATAAGTTTAATTTTAATAATATAATTCTTATATTTTCATCAATTGATTTTAAACCACATATTATTATTTTTGACATTTATAAACTCCTATATTATCTATAAAATTATCTGCTTCATCTCTAGAATTAAAAATATTGATGTCAATATTATCTTTATATTTATTTAATAGTTCATAAATTTTAGGCAATTTTTCTTTTGAAAAATTTATAATAACTTGCTTAAAGTTTTCATCTAACTTTTGTTCAACCCAAGGTAAATCTTCTCTCACTTTTCCAATTCGAGACTCTGCTCCTTCAATACAAACATCTGTAGGAACGTTTAATAAAAATACTGTATCACATTGTTTTAAACGCATTTCTATTGTTCTTTGATAATTACCATCTATAATCCAACTATCTTCTTTAAATATTTTAATTAATTTTTCTTCAAGTTTTTTCTTAGAAATATGTGTTCCATTTTCTTTATGATATAACATATCTAAATGATATAATTTTATATTAGTAATATCACTTAATTTTTTTGAAAATACACTTTTTCCTGATCCAGGACTTCCTATTACAATTATTTTTTTCATTTTAACACTACCTACAACTTACTATTTATTTTGGTATATTATATTAAATTTTCTAATATTTTGCAATAACATAGTTATTTTTAGTCTAATTAAAGAATGAAAAATTGATTTTTAATTGCTATAAGACATTATATATAACTAAAATCAATAGATATGAGAGAGTGGCGAAGTGTAAGCAACAGCCACAAAACTACCTTTATGTAATACGGGAGTATTTTTATATAAATGAACCTATCTAACGCAGATATCACAGTAGATACAAGAAATTACGCAAATATTAAATATATAACAAAATTATAAGTATAAAATAAAAAGATGTCTTTATAGAACATTAAATCCTATAAAAACATCCAGACTGGAGCAGGTAGTGGGAATCGAACCCACGTCATCAGCTTGGAAGGCTGAGGTTCTACCATTGAACTACACCTGCAAATAAAATTAATTGTCAGGATTTTGGAGCAGGTAGTGGGAATCGAACCCACGTCATCAGCTTGGAAGGCTGAGGTTCTACCATTGAACTACACCTGCATAATTTCTCCTGACAATTATAGATTATAAATGTTTTTTTTATTTTTGTCAATAGCAATATCAAATTTTTTTAATTTTTTATTTCAAACAAGCCTTTACTAATCCTACAAATAATGGTGCTGGCTTATTTGGTCTAGATTTTAATTCTGGATGAAATTGGCCTGCTATAAAATATGGATGATCTTCTATCTCAACAATTTCTACTAGTAATCCATCTGGAGATGTTCCTGAAACTTTTAGACCTGCTTCTTCTAATTGCTGTCTATAGGCATTATTATATTCATATCGATGTCTATGTCGTTCAGAAATTTCTTTTTCTCCATAAAGCTGATAAGCTAAGCTTCCCTCTTTTATTACACATGGATAAGCTCCTAAACGCATAGTTCCACCTTTTTTGTCGATTCCTTTTTGTTCTTCCATAATATGAATTACAGGATTTTTTGTGTTTTCTTCTAATTCTGCTGAATTAGCATCTTTTAAATTTAATACGTTCCTTGCAAATTCCACAACTGCCATTTGCATACCTAAACAAATTCCTAAAAACGGTACTTTATTTTCTCTTACATACTTAATTGTCTCAATCTTTCCTTCTATTCCTCTATTTCCAAATCCTCCTGGAACTACTATTCCATCATATATAGAAAGTTTATCTTTTACATTTCCTTTTGTAATTGTCTCTGAATCTACTAAATCCACTTTTACTTTTACATGATTAGCAAATCCTGCGTGATATAGACTTTCAATAACAGAAATATACGAATCTTCTAATTTGATATATTTTCCTACAATAGCTATTTTTACAACTTTATTTTTATCAATATTTCTTATATTTTCTATCATAGTTTCCCATTTTGAATTATCAGGAATATATTTTTCTAATTTCAAATGATTACAAACTTCTCTTGCAAGTCCCTCTTCTTCTAGCATTAATGGAACAGCATATAAACAATCTGCTGTTTTATTTTGGATAACACTGGTTTTTCTCACATTACAAAATAGTGCTAGCTTTTCTCTTATACTATCTGGAATATCTCTTTCTGTTCTACAAACTAATATATCTGGTTTTATTCCAAAGCTTTGTAATTCTTTTACAGAATGTTGTGTCGGTTTTGATTTAATTTCATTTGAACCAGAAATATAAGGTAATAATGTAACATGAATATAAAGTACGTCTTCTGGATTTTTTTCTAATCCAACTTGTCTAATTGCTTCAATTATGGATAAACCTTCTATATCCCCTACTGTTCCTCCTATTTCAGTTATCACAATATCAGTATTACTCTCTTCAAATCCATAGATTTTTTGTTTAATTTCATTCGTTATATGAGGGATTACTTGAACTGTTTTTCCTAGATATTCTCCCTTTCTTTCTTTTTCAATAACATTAGAATAAATTTTTCCCATCGTAACACTTGAATTTTGTGTTAAATTTTCATTAATAAATCTCTCATAATGGCCTAAATCTAAATCAGTTTCTGCTCCATCATCTGTTACAAAAACCTCTCCATGTTCATATGGATTCATAGTTCCTGGATCCACGTTGATATAGGGGTCAAATTTTTGTATAGTTACATGGTACCCTCTATTTTTTAATAATCTTCCGAAGCGATGCAGCTGTAATTCCTTTTCCTAACCCAGATACTACTCCACCTGTTACAAATATGTATTTTGTGTTCATCTTTTCCTCCTATTTAAAAAACAAATTACTTTTCCAAAATAAAAAAAGATTAAAAAAACTACCGAAAAAATGGGTTTTTTTTTAATCTATTTTCATTTTATCATTTATTTTTAAAGATTACAAGTTTTTAAATATCTTTTTCTTTTGTTAATTTGTAGGTTTGTCAAACATATGTCACACTTTATTGATAAATATAGTGTTTGAAATACCTTTTATGATATATA
>CANRKZ010000015.1 GCA_947631335.1 uncultured Clostridia bacterium | reverse complement strand
AGCTATCCGCGACTCGAACGCGGGACAACTTGATTAAAAGTCAAGTGCTCTACCACCTGAGCTAATAGCCCATATACTTGTGAGATTCACAACGCTTTTATATTTTACAATTTTTTTTCACAAATGTCAATACATTTGTGAAAAAAATTTGTTTTTTCTGTGGTCTTTATGTTTTTTCTTTTATTATTTTGCTTTTTATGCATTTAATTTTTCTAACACTTCTTCTACATCAATTCCATGAACACCACATGCTTCTTCTAATGTTTCCATTTGAGAAGCTGGGCATCCTAAACAATGCATTCCAATTTCTAATAAGACTTCAGCCTTTTCTGGTGCTTTTTCTAATATTTCACCAATTTTAGTATCTTTACTAAATTTCATTTTTATTCCTCCCTTAAAATTATTTTTATTTGTGCCACTCTCTTAAATGTATGAAGTATGCAAAAAGTAAGCTTTTATTAATTTTAACATAATTTTTTCAAAAAGTATAGACAAATAAAATAAAATATTGTATAATGGCAAAAATTGTAAGGCGGTGATATTATTTCTAATCAAATTAACTTTTTTTTCATAACCTTTATTATATATCTTTGCATTACTTTATATTCATTCTATACATTTTTTGATATCATATTATTTCATAACAAACAAGGTTCTAAATTAGAAATTAAAAAGAAAAATTTAAAATAAAGGAGGTTTATTTATTCTAAAAAATATTAAAAAAGTTTTATTTTCTGTCATGTTTTTTACTATTTCTAGTATATTTACTATCAAAGCTTTTTATCCCATTTACATAGCAAAAGAAATTATTATTCCTTATGGCATTCATCCTTTTGATATTTGTTCCAAAAATCCCGATTTATGGCTATATATAAAAATCACTTATATTTTTACTTTTATTTTTTCGAATTTTATTATTAGTAATTTTATCTATGTCAGAATTATTTCTAAACTTATGAAGATTTTTAAATTTCCTAAGTCAAGTTGTACTTTGAGACAAAATCAAAAATTACAAAATCACTCCAAAAATTTAATAACTCCTCTTCATTTACTAATTGGTTTTGATGAATCTTCTAGTTCAAATGTTTATATCCCTGAATCTGGTTTATATCAAAATTTTTTAATTACTGGAACCATTGGTTCTGGAAAAACTTCTAGTGCTATGTATCCATTTACCCGTCAACTATTACAATATAATAGTAATCCTTTAAATTCTAAGTTGGGTATGTTAATTTTGGATGTAAAAGGTAATTATTATCAACAAGTAAAAAATTATGCTAAACAATATGATCTTTTAGATGATTTAATTGTAATTGAATTAAATTCAAATGTATTTTATAACCCTTTGCATAAACCTAATTTAAAACCTCAAGTGTTAGCTCATCGTTTAAAAACAATTTTACTATTATTTTCTGAAAATAATAGCGAATCTTACTGGTTAGACAAAGCTGAGCAAATACTTTCAGAATGTATTAAGTTATGTCGCTTCTATAATAATGGTTATGTAACATTTCTTGAATTACATAAGTTAATTACAGATCCAAATTATTATAAACAAAAAATTAAAATCTTAAGAAATTTATTTATTTCTTCAAAATTTTCTGATTATCAAATTTATGAACTAAATGCTAGTTTAGATTTTTTTGAAAAAGAATTTCAAAATTTAGATAGTAGAACAAAAGGAATTTTAGTTTCAGAAATTACAAGAATTACAAACACTTTTATTTCAGATTATGATATCATGTCAACATTTTGTGCCCCAAAACACAAATTAACTTTTAATGGTTTTGATGATGTCCTACAATCCGGAAAAATTGTAGTTTTAAATCTAAATATTTTTGAATATAACATGCTTTCTAAAATTATCGCAACTTACCTAAAACTTGATTTTCAAACAGAAGTTATGAGCTGTTTATCAAAAAATATTTGTAAACCTTCTGCTTTTATTTGTGATGAATATGATAAATTTGCTAGCAAAACAGATGGAGAATTTTTTTCTTTGAGTAGAGAAGCAAAATGTATAAATATTATTAGTACTCAAAGTTATTCTTCTTTAAGAACCACTTTAAAAGATGATTCCACTGTAAAAGTAGTTATTCAAAATCTAATTAATAAAATTTGGTTTCGAACAGATGATATTTTTACAATCGAAGAGGCTCAAAAACAATTAGGAAAAGAAGAAAAAGAAAAAATTTCTAAAAGTATTTCGGAAAATGCAAAAGAAACAAAATTCAGTTATATTACAAATAGTTTGAATTCGGAGAATTCTAATATTTCTGAAACCTTTAGTACTTATACACAAAACGATTTTATTTTTGAATTTAATTTTTTTACGCAAAATTTAGAAACTTTCACTGCTCTTACTTTTTTATCTGATGGAAACAAAATTAATTCACCTAAAAAATTAAAAATGTTTCCTCACTTTAAATCTAACAGGTTTATGAGTTTACCTACTAAAAACTTAAATAAAATTAAGGAATGATTAACTTGAATAAAAAAACTTTTTTTATTATTTTTATTATTGTTTTTATTTTTATTCTATTAAATTTCTTTTCTTGTACTTCTTTTGCTTGGGGAGATCCAGAAATTGTAAGTAAGATTAATTCTGCTTTTGAAAATATAGAAAAATGGATTTTAAAAATATCTACACCTGCTGCTGCGGTGGCTGTAGGAAGTGGTATCTTTATGAAAAAATTTAGTTTTGGTGATGAAGAAAAGATCAGGACTGGTAAAAGAATCATAAAGGGATCCTTGTTTTCCTATGCTTTCATTCTAGCTATTGATTTAATTTTATCAGCTATCAAATCATTAATATCTTAAGGAGGTTAATTTGGAAAATACAGATATTACTCAAACGATTATAGATACCATTAATTCAATATTTGAAAATATTTTTGCTTCTGTCGATAATAATTTATATTCTGTTTTAGACAAAATAACTTTTATTAGTTCTGATATTTTAAAAGATCCTTCTTTTGAAAAAATTTTGGGAACTTCTACTTCAAATGGTATTCTTCTTATTGCTAATTCTTTATTATTAGGTTTTATTTTATATTATGCTATTTGTTACCTAATATCTCATATTACTTACCACAAAGTAGAAAACCCCTTTGGTTTTATAATAAAAATGATTATATTTCGGTATTTTTATGAATTTTTCATTTTTTATCATTACTATGTTTTTAGACTTAAGTTCTAATATTTCATTGGCAATTCAAAATTTAGGTGAGCAACTTCTGGGTAATTCCATCTGTTTTTCTGAATTAATTAATAAAATTAATACAAATCTATCAATTGAAACAGCTTCTATTAATATTTTCTCTATTGATGGATTAATAAAAGCAACCTTATCAATTTCTTTATTAAATTTAGTTTTTTCTTACTCTCTTAGATACATTATGGTTAAGGTATTTGTCCTTTTATCTCCTTTTGCATTTCTTTCTCTTACCTTAGATGCAACATCTTGGTTTTTCAAAACTTGGATTAAAAACTTGTTTTCTCTATTACTTATTCAGATTATAGTTTCTCTTGTTCTTCTTATTCTGTTTGCTTTAGATTTCTCTACTTCTAATTTATTAAATAAATTCATTTATGTAGGTGGAATTTATGCCTTAATAAGAGCAAATTCTTTTGTGCGCGAATTTGTTGGTGGTATTTCCACAAACATTTCTCAATCTGTGCAAAATTTTTCTAGTTTTAGAATTTAAAGGAGGATTTATGAAATTTATTTTTCCACAAAATTACAATTTTAAAAATAAGATATTTGGAATTATTGATTACACCACAGCTTTTATAAATGTTATTTGGTATGCCTTTGTTTTTCTCATTACTAATTTCTTATTTAATAATATCAATCTAAAAATTTTTATTTTCATTCTATTGTGTTTTCCTTTGTTACTTTTTAGTTTTTCTGGTTTTAATGGTGAAAATATTTTTTATGTTTTTATCTATATGTTTCAATATCTTTTTAAGCAAAAACTTTATTTTTATTGTAAAAAATAATCAAAAATTATAGTCTAAGATTTTATTTATAACTTATTTTATATTACATTGTCTAAATTTGTATTTTTGTCTTGAATTTTTCGTCTAAAAAAGTTATAATTTGAATTACAAAGTCAAACATAAAAGTTAGGAGAGATTTTATTATGAAATTAGAACAAAATGATAAACCGCTTCTTTTTTCATCCACAATGATTCCTGATATTTTCTTTTCAGAATATTTATCAGAATTGCCTGGTGATTATCTAAAAATATACTTATATATAGTTTTCTTATCGAAATATGGTAAAGATATTAAATTAACGGATTTATCCAAAAAATTAAATATTCCCTTAAAAACAATTAATGAAGGAATGAAATTTCTAGAAGAACATCATTTAATTACTAAAAAAACAACTGGATATATCATAATAGACTTACAAGAATCTACTCTTCATAATTTATATACTCCTAATTTAACAATGTCAAAAGAAAAAATTGAACAAACTGCAAAAAATAAATCAAAAGCTAAAGCAATTGAGCATATTAATAATATGTATTTTCAAGGTATCATGGGACCTTCTTGGTACAATGATATTGATATATGGTTTAGAAAGTATTCTTTTGATGAACAAGTCATGATTGCTTTATTTGATTATTGTTATAAACGTAGTGCTTTACATAGAAATTATGTTCAAACTGTAGCAGAAGCTTGGTCAACAAATAAAGTTAAAACTTGGAATGATCTAGATACTTATTATCAGCAACAAGAAAATTTAAATAAAATTAAAAAATCTATTGCTAAAAAACTTGGAAAATATAATGGGCTTACACAATATGAAGAAGCTTATATTGAAAATTGGATATTAAATTTTGGATATGATATGAATATTATAGAAATTGCATTAAAGAGAACTACTTTCAAGCAAAATCCTACCTTTGAATATATTAATAATATTATTACAGACTGGCATGATAGAAACTTAAAAACTCCTTCTGAAATCAACGCTTTTCTCGAACAAAGAAAGAAACATGAAAAAGATACAAAAGATTTAAAAGCAAAAGTTAACAAAGCAAATTATGAACAAAGAAAATATTCTAACTTAGATTTTCTTTATGCAAATAACATAGAAAAAAAGGAGGACTAAATGTCTAACGAAGTTTTAAATTCCTTGTTAAAAGAATATGATCAAAAAAAATTAAGAGCAGAATTAGATTTAGAAAAACGAAAAGAAAATTTATATAATCAGGTTCCAAAATTAAAAAAAATTGAAGATGATTTAAATCTTTTTGCTATTACAACAGCAAAGAATATTTTAAAAACAAACACTTCTTCAATTGACGTCTTATTAAAAAAAGTTACTTCTTTAAAAAAAGAAAAAGCTAAGATTTTAAATGAACTAAATCTTCCTACTGACTATTTACAACCTTTTTATACTTGCAAAATTTGTCAAGATACAGGATATATAATGGTTAATAGTTATAAAAAAGAACTCTGTAATTGCTTAAAGCAAAAATTATTGAATTATTCTTTTAATAAATCTAACCTTTCTAATTTAAATACCCAAAATTTTGATACTTTTAATGAATCTATTTTTTCAGATGAGGTTGATTTATCTAAATACAAATTCAATATTTCTCCAAGAAAAAATATAACAAATATAAAAAATAGCTGTATGAAATTTGTAAAAAATTTCGATAGTATAAATCAGAAAAACTTATTATTTACTGGAAATACTGGTTTACGGTAAAACTTTTATGTCTAACTGTATTGCCAATGAATTATTAAAAAATGGAAAAACTGTACTTTATCAAACAGCTCCTGTACTTTTGGAAAGCGTAATTGATTATAAAATGAGCAAACAAAAAAATGAATCAAATAATATTTATCAATCCATTTTAGAAACGGATTTGTTAATTATTGATGATTTAGGAACAGAAACATTAAATAGTATGAAATTAAGCGAATTGTTTACTATTATCAATACAAGAATTTTAAATCTAAATAATAGAATTACTAAAACAATCATTTCTACGAATTTAGATATTCATGATATTTTTAATTACTATGAAGAACGTATTGGTTCTAGGATTGTTGGTTATTATGATATCTATTATTTCTTCGGTGATGATTTAAGATTTAAAAAATAGTTTTAAAAAAAGAATTTAGGAATAATTCCTAAATTCTTTTTTTATTCTTCTTTCATATCTGGTGTTAAAGTTTCAATACTTACAACCTTTCCTCCGTCATTTGTTCTCATTAATGTAACACCTTGTGTTGATCTTCCTAAAATACTAATTTCTTCTACTTTTAGTCTTATAATTGTCCCTGTGTCCGTAATTAGCATAACATCATCTTCTTCTGTTGCAATTTTAACGCCTACTATTTTTCCTGTTTTAGCTGTAATTTTATAAGTAATAACTCCTTTTCCGCCTCTTTTTTGTACTCTATACTCTTCTAATTCTGTTCTCTTACCAAATCCATTTTCTGTAATCGCAAGTAGAGTAGCTTTTCCTCCATCAATCACAGATTCCATTCCTATTACTTCATCATCCTCATCTAGACGAATTCCAATAACTCCTTGTGATACTCTACCAATTGGTCTAACTTCTTTTTCATCAAAAGTAATACATAATCCATTTCTTGTAACTAACACAACATTGTCTTCTCCATCGGTTAATCTAACACCAATTAATTCATCCTCATCTTTTAATGTAATTCCTTGTAAACCTGTCTTTCTTGCTGTGTCATACTCTTTTAATGCTGTTTTCTTAATTAATCCATTTTTTGTTGCCATTAGTAAATATTTTCCTTCTGCAAAATTTTGAATTGGTATTACTGCTGATACTTTTTCTCCTGGATCTAAACTTAATAAATTAACAATTGCTGTACCTCTTGCTGTTCTTCCTGCTTCTGGTATTTCATACCCTTTTAATTTATATAATTTTCCTTTGTTAGTAAAGAATAATATTGTATCATGTGTTGATGCTGTAAAAATTTGTTTTACAAAATCTTCTTCACGTGTTGCAATTCCTGTTATTCCTTTTCCTCCTCTTCTTTGACTTCTATAGGTATCAATTGGCATTCTTTTGATATAACCAAAATGTGTTAAAGCTACAACACATTGTTCTTCTTTAATTAAATCTTCTAAGTCAATTTCTCCCTCTGCCGCTACTATTTTTGTTTTTCTATCATCTCCAAACTTTTCTTTAATTTCAAGTAATTCTTCTTTGATAATATCAAAAACCAATCTTTCACTTTCTAAAATTGCTCTTAAATGTTCAATTAAAGCCATTAATTGCTTATATTCTTCTTCTATTTTTTCGCGTTGTAAACCTGATAATGTTTTCAATCTCATATCAAGAATAGCTTGTGCTTGTATATCAGAAAGACCAAATCTTTCCATTAATCTTTCTTTTGCATCATCATAGGAATTACGTATAATTTGAATAACTTCATCAATATCATCTAACGCAATTTTCAAACCTTCTAATATATGAGCTCTTGCTAACGCTTTATCTAAGTCAAACTGAGTTCTTCTTAGGATAACTTCTTTTCTATGATCTATATAACAATCTAAACATTGTCTTAATGTTAATATTTTTGGTTCCCCATTTACTAAAGCAAGCATAATAATGCCAAAAGTTGTTTGCATTTGTGTATGCTTAAATAACTGGTTTAATACAACTTGTGCATTTGTATCTCTTTTTAATTCGATAACAACTCTAACCTTATCAATTCTATCAGATTCATCTCTACATTCCGAAATTCCTTCTATTTTCTTTTCTTTAGAAAGATCTGATATCGTTTTAATTAAATTAGCTTTATTAACTTGATATGGTAAAGAAGAAACAATTATTCTTTGCCTATTTCCACTCATTTCTTCTATATTAGTTTCTGCTCTTAATGTTATTTTACCTTTGCCTGTTTTATAAGCCTGTTTAATTCCTTCAATTCCTAATATAATTCCTTCTGTTGGAAAATCTGGACCTTTAATAACACTCATTAAATCTTCGTCTGTTACTTCATCTTCGTCAATTATTTTTATAATTCCTTCAATAACTTCCGTTAAATTATGTGGTGGTATATTCGTTGCCATTCCGTACTGCAATTCCTGAAGAACCATTTACTAAAAGTGCTGGTATTCTAGCTGGTAGTACAGTAGGTTCTTGTAATCTATCATCATAATTTGGCATAAAGTTAACTGTGTTTTTTTCAATATCAGTTAACATATAAGCAGAAATTTTTGACATTCTTGCTTCTGTATACCTCATAGCTGCTGCTCCATCACCATCTACAGATCCAAAGTTACCATGTCCATCAATTAGCATATATCTCATTGAAAAATCTTGTGCCATTCTTACCATAGCATCATATACAGAACTATCTCCATGTGGATGATATCTACCTAAAACAGATCCAACTGTATTGGCACATTTCCTATAAGGTTTATCTGCTGTAATTCCATCTTCATGCATAGCATAAAGAATTCTTCTATGTACAGGTTTCAAACCATCTCTTACATCTGGAAGTGCACGAGATACGATAACACTCATAGCATAATCTATGTAAGCTGTTCGCATTTCTTTTTCAATATCTCTTTCTATTATTTTTCCGTCATTTCTTTCTTGTGGTGTTTCTTCCATTATTCTCCCTCTTTTCTTTGTTTTTTCTACATTTGTATTATACTAAAACACTATGAAATTTGCAAGTAAAATTCCCTAAAAATCGCAAAACTTTCTAGGGAAATCTATGGTTTAGTAAATTAGTACTTTTTCTAATAAAACTATTCTTTTAATTATTGTTACATATATAAAAATATTTTATCTTTTTTCTAAAGTGTTTATCTGATTTCTTCTTATTATTTTTTACTTATCCTTAATAGATTTTACTTTCTTATATTTTTTAAATACAACTTATATTTTATTATTTTTATTGTTTTATAAGGTTTGTTTTTATTATTTAATTCATTTATATATTTAACAACTTTAATATTTATATTTAAATTTTTTTAATTAAAATAATAATTTTTAATTTTTTATTTTAATTATCACTTATAATTTTTTGTTCCGAGTTTTTTGTTATTTTTTATTAATTAAAATTTTTATTATATATTTCCTTTTTTCTTTTTATTTAGATTTTAACTTCTTTTTTTAATAATATTATTTCATTTTAATTTTTCTACTAATTCTAGCTCTTGCTCACTTAAGTTAAATTCTTGTCCATTGTTTTTTATCAAACTATGCAATACCTGTATTGTTCTTGCTTCATCTATTGTTTTTTCTATTGGAGCTATGTTTTTTAACTCTTTCTGTAATTTTTTATATTCTTTTTCCATTCCATTAAAATCTTTTTTATCGAAATAACTTTTCCAATTTTTAATATACCTATTAGTCTTATCAATTGCTTGATATTGTTTACTAAAGGTATTGGTTATATTACTTTCTATATTATTTAAAATAATATTTTTTCCTTGTTTAATTGTATTAGCAATTGTGTTATTAATTACTCCTGCTTTTCTTGCTTTATCTACAACTGTATTTATTAATGAAGACATTCCATCAATTAATCCTCCACTTTGTATTGCATTTTGCATTTGATCTACATTTTCAAAATTACCAGTAAAAATACCTATTGCACTTTTTCCTAAATCAATTGCATCATCAATTGTTTTCGATATTCCTTCTTTTAATCCATAATTGAGTAAATTATCTTTAATATTTATAATTTGCTCTTCAATAAAATCTGGCAAAAGTGCTCTTATTCCTATATCTATACCTGTATTGATTGTTTTTCCTAATGTGGTTTCTAAAAAATTTTTTTGGTTTGTTTCATTTACAAGATTATTAGTTATTTCTATATTATTATCTAATTCTTGAATATTATTTTTTATATTTTCTATTTCCATCTTAGTACCTCTTTCCTTTTAATTTTAATTTTAATTTTAATTTTTATTTTAAATTAATTTATATTTTTTATAATTTTTCATTAATTTAAATAAATATTTTACAGGAATTAATTATTTATTATAATATTTATTTTTATTGAATATTTTGTTTCTTATAAATTTTTTATTATTTATCTTTTATTATTTATTTTTTATAATTATTTTTATTATTTATTGTATTTATTTTATTATTTTTTCTATTTTTCTTTTTACTAATTTTTTTATTTTAACTTTTTCATTTTTTGAAATTTTATTTGTTAAATTTTTAAAATTTTTACTATAAAAAATTTTATCGATGTAAACTGTTTTCTTAAAAATATTTCTGATTATTAAATTGCTAATTGAATTAAAATAATATTTATTCTGTATTATATGTAAACTTCTGCTTTCATTTTCTGTTTTCTTTTCGCTTTTTTCTATAAATTCTCCTATTCCCTTTATGCCTAAAATATTTTTATGCCATACTATTACTTTTTTGTCACTTTTTCTTATAAATTCTTCTTCTACATATGTATATTTATTTATACCAATGTCAACTATTATATAGTCATATTTATATTTGTAATTTTTAAAAAAATATTCTAATTTTTCTTTTGCTTCAATCAAATTTGTTTCTTGTTTGTTATAAAAAATTTTTGAAAATTCATACATAAAACTTATATTTTTTTTCACTTTTATTTCTGAATTTTTTAATAGTATTTCTATTTTATTTTTAGATATATTATTTTTTTTAAATTTATTTTTTAATATATAATATTTTTTTCCTAATAATATTAAATAATTTTTTTCTGTCTTTTTATTTAAATTAATAATTAATATTTTTTTATTTTTATTATTTAAATAATAAATTAATAAATTGCTTATTGTTGTTTTTCCTGAATTTTTTTCTCCATAAATTGTTATTATTTTATTTTCTAAAAAATTATTTTTTTTATTTAATTTTTTCTTGTTTTGTTTCTTATCTTTTTTTCTTATATAATTTTTAAATTTGCTATTTTTTATTTCTTTTGTTTTTATTATTTTTTCTTTTATATCCATTCTTGTTTTGTCTGTTGGTAGTCTATTTTTTTTCTCTCTTTTTTCTATTTCATTTTCTTCTAATTTATTTAATATTTTATTAAAATTTTTATTATTTTTAACATAAATATTTTTTATTCCTAATTTTTTTAATTTTTTTTCTTTTTTTATATCTTCTTTATCTAAAACAAAAATAATAATAATTTTATAATTTATTTTTTTTATTTTTTTTATTAATTCTTCAATACTTATTTCACCTGGTATTTTTTCGCTAATTAAAATAAAATTTATATTTTTTATTCTTTGTAAAATTTCTAAAATCGCTTCTCTATATTGAACATTTTTATAAATTAAATTTTTTTTTATTATTTTATCTATTAATTTTTTATTATCCATCGCTATTAGAATTCTTTTTTTCACTTTTTTCTCCTTCTATAATTTCTTGTTCTAATTTTGAACTTTCTATTTTAGTTAATATGTGATCTTCTCCTACAAACATTAAGCATTCTCCCCTTTTCAAAGATTTTATTTCTATTTTTTCTTTTTCAGATAAATTGGCAAATTCAGAAAGTATTTTTATGTTTTCTTCCTCAAGTGCAAAAAATGTTTTTATACTTGAATTATTCAAAATACTTTTTCCATAAGTTCCATTTTCTAAACTAAATACATCTGATATATCTTGCGTAATCGCAACACTACTTCCACTATATTTTCTTATTGTTTTAAATATTTTATAAATAAAACTAGCTACGTCTTTATTAGAAGTTACTCCAATTAATCTCCAAATTTCATCTAAATAAATTGCTTTTTTCTGATTTCTATTTTCTTTTATTTTATCCCAAAAAATATCAGTAAATAGATACATCCCATATTTCAAATTATCTTCTCCTAAATCATATATATCTGCTACTATTAAGTCATTATTAAATTTAATATTAGAATGATGGTTAAAAAATTTCATAGATCCTTTTACAAATGGAATTAATTTTATTTCAAATTTTTTAGTTTTTTTATCTTCTCCTAATAATTTATATAAATCTCCTAATATTGGCATTTCATTTTGTCCTTTAAATTCTCTTTTTACTTTTTTATTTTTTTTAATTTCTTTATATAAACTATTATCATCAAAATTAATATTTTTATTTTTATATGTTTTTATCAATTTTTCTTCAATTAAAGCCTTATCTTCTTCATTTAATTCTCCAAAAATCAAATTAAAGAATCCAATTAATTTTCCTATTTTCGTTGCTAAATATCCGCTTTCTCCATCTTCTAAGCTTTCTTGTCTAATTTCTAAAATATTAATATATGTATTGGAATTTGGTCCTATTTTTATTTGTGTGCCTTTTAATTTTTCACATAAATTATTATATTCTCGTTCAGGATCAATAATATATTGTGAAATACCCAGCAATTTATATCTTAATATTAACAATTTTGTATAAAAAGATTTTCCCGCACCACTTGTACCAAAAATACAAATATTTGCATTTTTATATTTTTGATTATTATATCGATCAATAAAAACTAAAGAATCATTATAAATATTAGTTCCTATAAATATTCCATCTTGATCAAAAATTGTCGATGATATAAACGGATATGTTGCAAGTAACCCTGATGTTAAAATATTTCTTCTTGATGCTTCTTTTACTATTGGATGATTTTTCATAATTGGTAAACAAGATAAAAATAATTCTTCTTGTCTAAAATTTGCTCTTCTTGTTTGCATTCCATTACTTTGCATTATACCTTCAATTTTATTTAAATAATATTCTAATTCTTTTTTATTTTCTGCATAAATACTAATATAAATATATAAAAAATAAATATCTTCATTGTTTACTTGTATTTCTTTTCGAATATATTTTGCATCATTATATGTAAAAGCTGCTATATCAATATCTTGTCTGTTTTGATTCGTTTCCTTTAGTTCTATTCCTACATTTCCAATATGATATGTTAAATCTTTTATAGCTTTATAAGAATCTTGTTTTTCATAAAAAATAGAAATATTCATATTAATGTTTGTTTCAATTAAGCTTTTCAACAAAATATCATTTTGCTCTCTATAATAATCTACAATTAATAATCCTCCATAATATAAATTGTCAATTTCTATATATTTAGGATTTTGAAGATTTATATAAGATGGACAAATTTCATCTTTTTTATTTATTGTTCCTGCATAAAAATTTTCTTCTTGTTTGTTTATTTTATTTTTTATTATTTTTCTTATACTTTTTATTTTATCTCCTCCTTTAAAAATTTTTTATTATTTTTACTTTTAATAATTGTTTTTATTAATTTTTTTATTTTTAATAATTTTTTTAATTAATTATTTTAAAATTTTAATATTTATTTTTTTATTAAATTATTGTTTAATTTTTTGGTATTTAAAAAAGAAAAAAATAAATTTTCTACTTCTGTTTGCTTGGATAACTCCACAACATCATTTCCTGTACGAGATAGACATTCTTTGATTTTAAAATATTTTTCTTTTAAATGATTTTTGATAATTTCTTCTGTCTGAGTATATTTGTTTTTTTTGTCAAATTTATCTGAAATAATTATATAAAAATCTTTTGAAGAAGATTTTTTTTCAAAATTAATTTTATTAATATATTCTATATAATTTTCTGATATTTTTTTAAGATATTTATTTTCTTTTTTTGAAATATTTTTTCTAATATTTGAAATATGATGACTTAAATCTTCTTTATTACTTTGAATTAAAATTTGAATATCAAAATTACACGTTTTTAAAAAAATTTTATAAGAATTTAATATGGCCTCTTTTTCAAAATCTGATTTTAAATTATAATTAATTGGCTTTATTTTTAATATTTTTATAATTTTATTATTTTTTAATTTTATGAATCCCTCCTTATCTATTTCTTTTATTGGTATCCATTCTTGCACTGTTATTTTTCTTATTATTTTCACCTCCTACTTTGTTGAAAAGTTTACATTATTTTACATTATTTGTCAAGAACTTTTTGTCGACATATTTCGATATTTATTTTTATTTTTTTATTTATTTTTTTTGCATATATTTTTTTTATCTGTTTATAATAATACTATAAGGTTAATAATAGTTGAGCGAAGAATAATAATAGATAATTTTTTGTTTATTATTATTCGAGCAAAGATTTATTATAGTGTATTTTTAAATATTATAATAAGTCGGCGATAAGAATATATTATTTGTTTGTAGGCTGTATTTTTATTTAAATTATTTCTTTGTTTATTTTTAATTTTATATATGGTCAAATGATAGGTAATATATTTGAGCTAAGATTATTTTTATATCTAATATTTTATTTAAAGTGGTTGTTATTAGTCCCTTCGGGATGAATATAGTTACTTGTGGTGTATTAATAGTCGAGCGAAGGATTAATATGTTTTGTTCTAGAGCTTATTTATATAGTAATATATATTAGGTTTTAATGCTAGGTATATTAGTTTTAGTAGAGATTATTATTAGCTTTATCGATTAATGGCAGATAAAATAATTTATCTGCCATTAAATTTTTTATTTACTATATATCCAAATTCTTTACATATTTTGCATTTGTCTGAATAAACTTTCTTCTTGGTTCTACTTCATCCCCCATTAATAAAGTAAATATTTCATCAGCTTTGATAGCATCTTCCATTGTTACTTTTACTAGTATTCTTGTTTCTGGATTCATTGTTGTATCCCATAATTGTTCTGGATTCATCTCTCCTAAACCTTTGTATCTTTGAAGTCCTAATTGGTCTCTAGAAATTCCTTTTTCTTCTAATTCTTTATACGCTTTATCTAAATCTTCGTCGGTATAACAATATATATCTTTCATTCCTTTTTTTGATAATTTATATAATGGTGGTTGTGCTAAATATACATTTCCATTTTCTATTAAAGGCCTCATATATCTAAAGAAAAATGTTAATAATAGCGTCCTAATATGTGCACCATCGACATCTGCATCTGCCATAATAATTACTTTTCCATATCTTATTTTTGTAATATCAAAATCTGCTCCAATTCCTGCTCCAACAGCTAAAATTACAGGATTTAATTTATCGTTTCCATATATTTTATCAGCCCTTGCTTTTTCAACATTTAACATCTTTCCCCATAATGGTAAAATTGCTTGGAATTTTCTATCTCTTCCTTGTTTTGCACTTCCTCCTGCTGAATCTCCTTCTACGATATAAACTTCACATTCATCTGCATTTTTACTACTACAATCTGCTAATTTTCCGGGTAATGTTGATGTTTCTAAAGAATTTTTCTTTCTTACTAATTCTCTTGCTTTTCTTGCTGCTTCCCTTGCACGAGATGCACTAATACATTTTTCTAATATTGCTTTTGCTACATTTGGATTTTCTTCTAAAAAGGTAGCTAAAGCTTCATTTACCATACTTTGAACAACACCTGTAACTTCGCTATTTCCTAATTTTGTTTTTGTTTGCCCCTCAAATTGAGGTTCTTTTACTTTTACAGATACAACTGCTGTTATCCCCTCTCTAATATCTTCTCCTTGTAAATTATTATCTTTTTCTTTTAAAATATTATGATTTCTTGCATAATCATTAAATACTTTTGTTAAAGATCTTTTAAATCCTTCTAAATGTGTTCCACCTTCTATTGTATTAATATTATTAACAAAGGTATATATATTTTCTGAATAACTTGATGTATATTGAATTGCTATTTCTACTGGTATATCTCCATTTTTTTCAATATATATTGGTTTTTTATGCAATTTTTCTTTATTTTTATTTAAGAATTCAACAAAAGAAATTAGTCCTCCTTCAAAACAAAATTCTGCTTTTCTAGGTGTTTCTTCTCTTTTATCTTCTATCGTTATTTTTAAGCCTTTTGTTAAAAATGCCATTTCTCTAAATCTTTTTTCTAAAGTTTCATAATCATAATCTAAACTTTCAAAAATAGTATTATCTGCTAAAAATCTTACTTTAGTTCCTGTACCTTTTGCTTTACCTATTTTTTCTAGTTTCTTAATTGTTTTTCCTTTTTCAAAATACATTTGATATAATCCGCCATCTCTTTTTATGGTAACTTCTGTCCAAGATGATAAAGCATTTACTACAGAAGCTCCCACTCCGTGAAGTCCTCCTGATACTTTATATCCACTATCTCCACCAAATTTTCCACCAGCATGTAGAACTGTGTATACTGTTTCTGCTGTTGAAATTTTAGTCTTCGGATGTATTTCTACTGGTATTCCTCTACCGTTATCTTCAACACTAATAATATTTCCTGGTTCTATTGTTACATTAATTTCTGTACAATATCCAGCTAAAGCTTCATCAACGCCATTGTCAACAATTTCATAAACACAATGATGCAAACCTCTTACTGATGTACTTCCTATATACATACCAGGTCTTTTTCTAACAGCTTCCAAACCTTCTAAAACTTGAATTTGTTCTGCTCCATACTTATGATTGTATTTTTCCATTTGTTTTCCTCCTTTGGTAATTGTTATAATTTTTTTAGTAACTATTTTGAATTTCTCTATTTTTTATTTTTCTTTTTTTACATTGCCTTCTTTTACATTATATATTAAAATATTTTTATTTTCAATATCTATTTTATCTGTACAAGTTATTATTACTTGTGTATTTTGTATATTCTCTAAAAAATGTTTTTTTCTTTTTTTATCTAACTCAGACATAAAATCATCTAACAATAAAACTGGATTTTCTCCACTTTCTTCTTCTATAATATTCAATTCTGCTAATTTTAAAGAAAGTATTGCGGTTCTGTGTTGACCTTGTGATCCGTAGGTATCGATTCTTTTCTTATTAATATATATCACAAAATCATCTCTATGTATACCCTTTGTTGTAAAACCCTTTATTATATCTAACTTTCTTCTTTGCTTTAATAAAGCTAAATAACTCTCTTTATTATTACATTCTGTAATATATTCAATTTCTATTTCTTCTTTATTGTCCGTAATTTCAGTATGAATTTTATTTATTTTATTTTTTATTTTTTCCATAAACTCCATTCTGTAATTACAAATTGAGATTGCATAATCTGCTAACTTTTCATCCCAAATTTCTAATAAGCTTTCTTCTTTTCTTTCTTCTTTAATCTGTCTTAAATAATTATTTCTTTGCTCTAATGTTTTTAAATATAAATTCAAATTATGCATATAATTAGGTCTTAGTTGACTAATCATGATATCTAGAAATTTTCTTCTTTTTTGAGGGCTACCTTTTAAAATATTAATATCATCTGGTGTAAAAATTACTACATGTATATTTCCTAATAATTCGCTTAATTTTTTTACTTTTATTCCATTTATATATACATTTTTTTTATTTGATAATTCTATTTTTATTTTTCCTTCTCTATCTATTTTTTCAAATTCTATTTCTACTACTGCATTCTCTTTATTTAAAAGAATCATTTCTTTATCTTTTTTAGTTCTAAAAGATTTTCCCATACTACATAAAAAGATTGCTTCTATTATATTTGTTTTTCCTTGTGCATTTTCTCCATAAAAAATATTAATATTTTTTTCTAGTTTAATCTCTTGTTCTTTATAATTTCTAAAATTATAAACATTTATTTTCTTTATCCACATTTTCTTCTCCAATTAAATTTTTAAAATTAAATTTTAAACAATAATTTATATTCTAAAAAAAATAAATCGCCTTATTTTTGATTTTCGTGCTTTATTTTTTTATTTATTCTTTTTTTTTATTAATTTTTTTATTTTATTTTTATTTTTTTTCTTTTTTTACTTTATTTTTATTTTTATTTTTTATATTTTATTCTTTATATTTGTTTTTATTTTTATCCACATATTTTTTGTAAAAATAAAATATTCAAAAAACTTTTTTTATCTTTTTTTTTCTAATTTATTCTATTTTTTTTTAATTTTTTTATTTTTATAATTTATTATAATTATCCACAATTTAATTTTCTATCTTTTTCTATTTTTTACTATTTTTATCTTTTTTTATCTTTTTTTTTCTGGTTTTATAATAATTTTTATCCACATTTTATTCATATTTTGTGGATATCTTTTTTAAATTTTAAAGGCAGAATTTCTTCTACCTTTTTTATTTAAAAACTTTTTTATTTTTTTATTATTCTTCTTTTAATCTAATTGGCAAAATCATATATGTATAATCATTATTTTCAACAGATTTTACTAAACATGGAGATATACTTGTACCAAATTCTATATAAACTTCTTCATCATCAATTGCTTTTAAACTATCTAGAAAATACTTTGGATTAAATCCTGCTTCTAAGTTTTTTCCTTCAGTTGATACATATAATTCCTCTTTTGCATCTCCGGTTTGATTTGTACAAGAAATTATTACTTTACCTATGTCAACCTTAACTTTAACAGGATATTTTTTTTCTTTTTCAACAGTTGATGATGATATCAAACTTATTCTTTCAAAGCTATTTTGAATATTATTTTTATTTACTTTGATTCTAGTTTCCCAATTCGTTGGTATTACATTCTTATAATTTAAAAATTCTCCATCTAAAATTCTTGTTACAACTTTACAATTATCCATCTCAAATAAAGCTTGATTTTTTGAAACCCCTATTTTCACTGGTTCAAAAGAATCAGATATTATTTTATTTACTTCATTCAAAGTTTTTCCTGGTATAACAGCACTAAAATTATTGCTTTGTTTATTTAAAAAAATACTTCTTAGTGCTAATCTGAAACCATCTACTGCAACTAGACTTAATTTATTATTTTCTATTTCAAATAAACATCCTGTAAAAATAGGTCTACTTTCTTCTGTGCTAACAGCAAAAATTGTTCTTCTAATCATATTTTTTAAAATATTTTGATCAATTTCAATAGAATTTTCTATTTCTATTTTTGGTAATTCTGGAAATTCCTCTGGATTCATAGTTGATAATTTATATAAAGAACCTTCACATTCTATTTCTAATAAATTTTTATCATTTAAAGAAATATAAATTTCAGTATTAGGTAATTTTCTTATAATTTCGCTAAACATAATTGCATTTACTACTGTACTACCTTGTTCTTTTACTTCACATTCCATTACATATTCAATTCCAATTTCTAAATCATATGTTGTTAATTTTATTTCATTATCATTTGTTTGAATTAAAATTCCTTCTAGTATAGGCATTGTAGTTTTAGAAGCTACACCTTTTACTACGGAATTTATAGCTTTAATAATATTGTCTTTGTAACAAACAATTTTCATTTTGATCCTCCTTTTTATATTTTTAAATATAAATAATATTTATTAGTAGTAATAGTATTAGGTTCTGTGGAAACTGTGGAAAACTATGTTGATATTTAGAAACCCTAATAAAAATACTGTTTATAATTTAGTGGAAAACTAATTTATAAATCCACATTTAATTTTTTAAATTGTTTAAAAATTAGATATACACAATTTTTTAACAGATTATTAACACAAAGATGTGGATATCAAATGTATTGGTTCCGTAAGAATAAAACCAATCATTATTTTCAAACAAACATTTTTCCAAACATAAATTTTAAAAAAGTTTAAAAATCTTTTTATCGATTATTGTTTGCCATTTATTATAATGTTTTTCACACTATCCACAATTAATTTAGTATTATTTTTTTCTTTTATTTCTTTTTCAATTTTTCTACAAGCATGCATAACTGTTGAATGATCTCTTCCTCCAAAATCCGTACCAATTTGTGGATAAGACATATTAGCAATTTCTCGACAAAGATACATAGCAATTTGTCTTGGAAATGCAATATCATTAGATCGTTTATTTCCAGATAAATCATCTTTATTGATACTAAAATATTTGGCAACTGTTTCTTTTATAAAATCACAAGAAATTACTTTTTCATTTTCGTATTTAAATTCATTTATAATATTTTCTGCTAGCTCAATGGTAATAGGACTATGCGTAAGAGAAGCTCTAGCAACAATCTTATTGAATACTCCTTCTAGTTCTCTAATATTAGAATCAATTTTATTAGCAATATTAGATAGAATAAAATCCTCGATAATGATACTTTCTTCTTGTGCTTTTTTTCTTAATATAGCTAAACGAGTTTCATAATCTGGACAAGAAATGTCTGCTAGTAGACCCCATTCGAATCTTGATTTTAAGCGATCTTCTAAAAAAGGAATATCTCTAGGTGGTTTATCACTAGAAATGATAATTTGTTTTCCCTCTTCATATAAAGCATTAAAAGTATGGAAAAATTCCTCTTGAACTCTTTCTTTTCCTGCTATAAATTGAATATCATCAATTAGTAAAACATCAATGGTTCGATATTTGTTTCTAAAAAATTCGTTCTTATTATCTTTAATTGCGTTAATTAATTGATTTGTAAATTTTTCAGATGTAACATATAAAACATTAGCATTTTTATTATTTTCAAGAATTCTATTTCCAATGGCATGCATTAAATGAGTCTTACCTAATCCTACACCTCCGTAAAGAAATAAAGGATTATAAGAATTGGAAGGTTCATTTCCCACTGCTAAAGCAGCAGCATGTGCAAATCTATTATTATTCCCAACAACAAAAGTCTCAAATGTGTATTTAGGATTTAAAGTAGATTTGTTTGACTCAATTTCAGCAGAAGATATATTGGAATCATTTACTATAATTTCATTTGATAAGGTTTTATTTTCTTTTGAAATATCAAGAACTGAGAAAGTCCATTCCATATTGGTAATAAATCGTAATGTATTGAAAATAAGATTTCTGTATTTATTTTCGATAAAATCTTGTTGATATTCAGAGGTGGTTGTAAAAACAATATGATTTCCATCGATGCTTCTAATATCTAAGGGTAAAATCCAAGTTTCATAAGAAATTTGAGTTAGTTCTGGCTTTAAAACTTCTTTTATTTTTGCAATCAACTCTTCTTTTTCAATGGCCATTTAAAATCATCCTTTCTTTTTGAATTATCCACAAAGTTATCCACATTTGTTGATAACTTTGTAATATTTTTGTTAAAATTTGTTAAAATAAGAAATAAACATACAAACAAAAATTTGAGTAGTTTCAATAAAAATCATACTTATTTTTTACTTACATATAATAACAAATTTATATACAATAAGTCAATAAAATTGTGGAAAAAAATTTTTTTATGTGGATAAAATAAAAAAAAATGTGGAAAACAAATACTATATTACAGAGATATTACAAAAAACAAAAAAATTATAAAAATTACTTGACATTTATAGGATTTTTACTGTATAATCGATATACTTGTTATTTTGTGAAAAAATAATTTCCATACAAATGGAGTTTTATAAAAATCAATAGGAGGTGCTAAAATATGAAAAGAACATATCAGCCAAAGAACAGACAAGAGAAAAGAGAACATGGATTTATGAAAAGAATGAAAACAAGAGCAGGAAGAAAAATATTAAAAGCAAGAAGAGCAAAAGGAAGAAAAAAATTAAGTGCTTAATTGAATTATGTTTTATTAATAAAGAGGCTATATTTTTATTAAAGATAGTTTTTTTCATTAAATAGCCTGAAAAGAAGGGAAGAAAGATAATGAAAAAAACAAAAATGTTAAAGAAAAATTATGAATTTAAACGAGTTTTATCAAAAGGAAACTATTTTTCTGGTAGATATATGGAAGCTTTTGTAAAGCCTAATTATTATTTAGAAAATCAAAATCTTTTAGGAATTGCAATTAGTGTAAAAATAGCGAAAGCAGTTAAAAGAAATAAAATAAAAAGACTGATAAGAGAGAATTATAAAAACTATGAAGAAACAATAAAGTCAGGAAATAGTATTGTTTTTTTATGGAAAAAAAAGGCTAAAATAGAGAATGCTACTTTTGAAAACATAAAAAAAGATATGAAATATATTTTTGATAAAGCAAAACTTTTTATTGAGGAAAAGAAATGAAAAAGTTACTTATAGGGTTAATCACTTTTTATCAAAGACATTTTTCAAAATGGATTACAAGTAAAAATATAAATTGCAAATTTTACCCTACTTGTTCAGAGTATACAAAACAAGCCCTTCAAAAATATGGGGTGTGCAAAGGGACTTTTCTTGGAATTTATAGAATTATAAGATGTAATCCTTTTTCAAAAGGTGGATATGATCCATTGAAATAAAGCTAGGAGGAAAAAATAGATGTTTCAATTTTTGGCAAATATTTTTGGATATTTATTAGAATTTCTATATACACTAGTAAATAATTATGGTTTAGCAATTATTTTATTTACAATTATTATTAAAATATTATTGATACCTTTATCTATCAAACAACAAAAAACAATGAAAAAAAGTACAGAATTACAGGAAAAAATGAAGGTAATTCAATTTAAATATAAAAATGATCCAGAAAAAATGAATCAAGAAATGATGAGTCTATACAAATCAGAAAATATGAGTCCTTTTAGTGGGTGTTTAACGGCGATTGTACAATTATTGCTATTATTGTCTATTTTCTATTTAGTAAGAAGTCCTTTAACATTTATGCAAAAGATCCCACAAGATAATATAAATAGGTATATTCAGCAATTAAAAGATTCTGATAAAAGTGTAAGCAATGTATATCCAGAAATTGACTTGATAAGAGAATATAATTTATTAAAAGAAAAAAACCCAGAAGATGAAACAGTTGATAAATTGAATATTCAAATGAATTTCTTAGGGCTAGATTTAAGTAAAATACCACAACAAAATATGACAGACTACACAGTGTATATTATTCCTGTACTTTATATAATTTCATCGTTTATTTCAATTCGAATTACAACTGCGAAACAGCAGAAAGACAAAACAAACTCAGTAATGAATATCGATGGAAAAACTGGAGAGGAATTAAAACCAGAAGAAGAAAATAATGAACTAGATGCCGTAATGCAAACAAATAAAATGATGTCTTGGATGATGCCAATCATGTCTATTTCTATAGCATTTATAGCACCATTGGGATTAGCTTTATATTGGTTAATTAGTAATATTCTTATGATCGCTGAAAGATTAGTTTTAGATAAAGTGATAAAAACTTAGGGAGGGACCATTAAAATGGCAAAAAGTATTATTTCAGAAGGTAAAACTACAAATGAAGCAATAGAAAATGGATTAAAACAATTAAAAGCTTCTAAAAAAATGGTGAATATTAAGATATTAGAAAATGAAGAGAAAAGAAGTTTTTTTAGTATTTTATCTCCAAGAGTGGTTAAAGTAGAATTGACACTAAAAGAGGAAAATCCAGAAAAAGAAGTGAAATTAAAAAAAGAAATAGTTCTATCACAAGAAGAACAAGATTTTGCAGCAGAAAATATAATTAAATTTATGGAAGAATTAAAAAATCGTTTACCGGAAGATACAAAATATAATATAGAAAAAACAGAAAAGTATATTATTGTTAAATTAAATAGCAAAGAATTAGGATTTCTAATCGGTTATAGAGGGGAAACTTTGTATGCAATGCAAAGTATTTTATCAGCAGTAGCAGGTAAAGGAATTCAAAACAAGGTTAGAGTATTACTAGATATAGAGGGTTATAAAGCAAAGAGAGAAAAAACTTTAGAAGATTTAGCTGAAAAAGTTGCTAAAACAGTAATAAAAACAAAAAAACCAGTAAAATTAGAGCCAATGCAAGCTTATGAAAGAAAGATTATTCATAGTAAATTACAACAAAATTCTAAAGTAGAAACTAATAGTGTAGGAGAGGAACCTTACAGAAGAATTATAGTTTCTTTAAAAAATAATTAATTATTATAAATACGGATAAAATCGGAGGTCAAAGGTCGGATTTTACAAAACATTTGTAAATTCTATCTTTGACTTTTTTGATAATATAAAAGTAAATAAGGAGGAGAATATGAGTACGATTGCGTCAATATCTACGGCACCACGGAATTGGTGGAATTGGAATTGTTCGAATGAGTGGAGAAAAATGCTTTGAAATACTAGATAAAATTTTTGTTCCAAAAAAGAAACAAAGCATAGATGAAATTAGAGGATATAGCATAAAATATGGGAATATTGTTGAAAATGGTGAAATTATCGATGAAGTTCTTGTTTCTTATTTTAAAGCTCCAAAAAGTTATACAACTGAAAATATGTGTGAGATTAACTCTCATGGAGGAAATATTGTTGTAAAGAAAATATTAGAAGTTTGCCTAAAAAATGGTGCAGATTTAGCAGAACCAGGAGAATTTACAAAAAGAGCTTTTTTAAATGGAAGGATTGATTTGTTACAAGCAGAATCTGTTGTAGATGTTATTCATGCTAAATCAGAAAAAGAAGCGAAAACGGCAATGAAACAATTAGAAGGGGCGTTGTCTAAAAAAATAGCAGAAATTAAGCAAGAAATTATGGAAGTAATGGTTTCTATAGAAGTTGCTATTGATTATCCGGAATATGATGTGGATGATGTAACAATTAATCAAATATTAGATATGTTAGAACATGTAGAAAAAAAATTGATTCAATTGGAAAAAAGTTTTGACAATGGAAAAATAATAAAAGAAGGTATAAAAACAGCTATTATAGGAAGACCAAATGCTGGCAAATCCTCTCTTTTAAATGCTATTTTAAGAGAAGAAAGAGCAATTGTAACGGAATATGAAGGAACAACAAGAGATACCATTGAAGAGTTTATAACAATAGAAGGAATTCCTTTTAAAGTGATTGATACAGCAGGAATTCGAGAATCAAAAGATGAAGTAGAAAAAATTGGTATTGAAAAATCTAAACAAATAGCTAATTTAGCAGATTTAATAATTATTATAATTGATGCGTCAAAAGACTTAGAAGCAGAAGACTTAGAAATTTTAGAATTAGCAAAAAATAAAAAAACAATCATTGTTTTAAATAAAATGGATTTAAAAGCTAAAATTGATGAAAATAATTTAAAATTAAAAGAGATAAGTGATTGTATTGTTAAAATCTCAGCATTAAATCAGATAGGAATTGATGAGTTATACAAAGCTATTACGAGATTATTTCACTTAAATGAAATAAATTTAGATAATGCTGTAGTTATTACAAATGTTAGACAAAAGAATTTTGTAAACCAGGCTATTAAAGATGTGAAAAAAACAAAAGACACCATCGAAAAACAAATGCCTTTAGATATTGTTGCTATTTTTATTAAGAATATTTTAGAAGATTTAGGAAATATTACAGGAGAATTTGTAACAGAAAATATCATAGACGAAATTTTTTCCAAGTTTTGTTTAGGAAAATAGAAGTTTAATTACAAGCGAAAATCAAAAATAAGACCTTTTTAAGAAAAACAAATACAAACTTATGACTAAAAATATAAAAACAGAATATAGGCGTTTTAAGAAGAATTTAAAAAGTTAATATAAAAACATAACTGATGCAAATAAAAAACTGTTTCAACCATAGGTTACATAAAAAATAAAAAATAACTAAAAAGGAAAAGGGTTCTAAATAAAAATTAATAAAAGCATAAAATACTTGAAAAAACAAGAAAAACAGATAATTTATATTGAAAAAGCGAGAACGAACTAAAAAGTAAAAATCACCTAATAATAAAAACAAACGTTGATTTTTTGTTTCACACGGAATGAAAAAACAGAGCAAAAGCAAGCAAGAGTAATGGTAGAGAGAAATATGAATAAAGATAGAAAAGAAGGGAAGAAAGATGAAATTAAAAAAAGGAGAATATAATGCTGGAGAATATGATGTAGCAGTGATTGGTGCTGGGCATGCTGGATGTGAAGCTGGACTTGCAGCTGCTAGGCTTGGAATGAAAACATTGATTTTTTCAATTAGTTTAGAAGCAATTGCTAATATGCCATGTAACCCACATATTGGAGGAAGTTCGAAAGGACATTTAGTAAGAGAAATAGATGCTTTAGGTGGGGAAATGGGAAAGAACATAGATAAGACTATGATCCAAATTAAAATGTTAAATACATCTAAGGGACCTGCTGTACATTCTCTAAGAGCGCAAGCGGACCGAAAGAAATATCAAGCAGAAATGAAACATACTTTAGAAAAACAGGAAAATTTACAGGTTAAACAAGGAGAAGTTGTAGATATTATTGTTGAAGATGGAGAAGTTGTAGCAATAAAAACAGACTTAGGAGCTGTTTACAAAGTAAAAACTGTTGTTGTAGCAACAGGAACTTATTTAAAGGGAAAAATATTTATAGGAGAATATTCAAAAGAAAGTGGACCAGATGGAGTTGCTGCTGCAAACCAATTATCCAAGTGTTTGAATAATTTAGGAATTGAACTAATTCGCTTTAAAACAGGAACTCCGGCCAGAATTAATAGAAGAAGCATTGATTTTAGTAAGATGGAAATTCAAAAAGGAGATCAGGGGATTGAGTCATTTTCTTTTGAAAATAAACCAAAAGATTTTGAACAGGTTAATTGTTATTTGACGTATACAAATGAAGAAACACATAAAATTATAAAACAGAATTTGCATCGATCACCTTTATATGCAGGAATGATAGAAGGGACAGGGCCTAGATATTGTCCATCCATCGAAGATAAAGTAGTTAGATTTAGTGATAAACCTCGTCATCAAGCATTTGTTGAACCAGTCGGATTAGATACAGAAGAAATGTATATACAAGGAATGAGCTCATCTTTACCAGAAGATGTGCAAATTGCTTTGTATCATACAATTCCAGGATTAGAACATGCTGAATTTACAAGACCTGCTTATGCAATTGAATATGATTGTATTGATCCTTCTAATTTAAAGCTATCTTTAGAATATAAAGGAATTAAAGGGTTGTTTATGGCAGGACAAATCAATGGAACATCAGGATATGAAGAGGCAGCATGCCAGGGATTAATAGCAGGAATTAATGCTAGTAGGAAAATACAGGGAAAAGAGCCTGTTATTTTAGATCGAACACAAGGATATATTGGAGTTCTTATTGATGATATTGTTACAAAAGGAACAAATGAACCTTATCGTATGATGACATCTAGAGCTGAATATAGACTTTTATTAAGACAAGATAATGCAGATTTAAGATTAACGGAAATTGGACATGAAGTTGGATTAATTACAGAAGATAGATACAAAAAATTTAGAAATAAGAAAAAAAATATTGAAAAAGAAATATTGAGATTACAACAATTAATAGTAAAACCAAGTGATAAAGTGAATAAATTGTTAGAAAAGGCAGGAACTTCAAAGTTAACAACAGGTACAAAAATGTCGGAATTGCTAAAAAGAACAGAACTAAATTATGAAATGTTAAAAGAAATTGATTCTGAACGTCCACAACTTAATTTACAAGAAAAACAAGAAGTAGAAATACAAATAAAATATGAGGGATATATTAAGATGCAAGAAGCTCAAGTAGAAAAATTCAAGAAGATGGAATCCAAATTATTACCAGAAGATATGGATTATGAAACAATAAAGGGAATAAGTTTAGAAGGAAGACAAAAATTAAATAAATTTAAGCCTCATTCTATTGGACAAGCTTCTAGAATATCAGGAGTTTCACCTGCTGATATATCTGTATTATTAATTTATTTACAACAAATAAAAGGAGAGAAAAAGTAAAATGCAATTAAAGGAATTTGAAAAAATTTTTCAAAACTATTTGTCAAAAATTAATATTATGTTGAAGGAAGAACAAATATTAATGTTTTATAAGTATATGAATTTACTTTTAGAAGAAAATGAAAAAATTAACTTAACAGCAATTGTAGCTCCGGAAGAGGTTATTTTAAAACATTTCATTGATTGTTTAACAATTGAAAAATATTTAAAAAAAGGACAAAAAATAATCGATGTTGGAACTGGTGCAGGATTTCCTGGTATTCCATTAAAAATAGCTAGAGAAGATCTAGATATTACATTAGTAGATTCTCTAAATAAGAGGTTAAAATTTTTAAATAAAATAATAAAAGAATTAAATTTGAAGAAAATAGAAACAATACATAGTAGAGCAGAGGAATTAGGGAAAGACAAAAGATATAGAGAATCATTTGATATAGCAACCTCTAGAGCAGTTGCTAATCTTAGTACATTATCAGAATATTTAATTCCTTTTGTAAGACAAAAAGGAAAATGTATTTGTATGAAAGGATCTAGTGTAGAAGAAGAGTTAGAAAAAAGTAAAAAAGCAATAAGTATTCTTGGTGGAAAAATAGAAACAATTGATACATTTAATTTGCCAAATAGTGATATAAATAGAAGTATTATTATAATAGAAAAGATAAAAACAACGCCATTGAAATATCCTAGAAAACCAGGGACTCCAAGTAAAGAACCACTTTGCTAAAAAAGCATAAGGATTAAAATGAAAAAGTCGATAAATTTAAGAAAATTTATTGACTTTTTTATTTTATTTTTATATTATAATAATACAGAACAAGAAAAACTTATTTGTAAATATTAACTAAAAATGGAGGCAAAAAAATTGGGAAAAGTTATATCAGTAGCAAATCAAAAAGGTGGAGTAGGAAAAACAACAACAACAGTTAATTTAGGAACTATTTTAGCAAAAAAAGGAAAAAAAGTTCTTTTAATTGATGCAGATCCTCAAGGAAATGCAACAAGTGGTCTAGGGATAGAAAAGGAAGTTGAATTTTCTACTTATGATATTTTAGTAAATGAAGTAAATTTAGAAGAGACCATTCAAGATACGATTATCAAAAATTTAAAGATATGTCCTGCAAATATGAATTTAGCTGGTGCAGAAGTGGAATTGGTTTCAATGATGTCTAGAGAACAAAGATTAAAAGAGAAATTGGATATTATTAAGGATAAGTTTGATTATGTTTTAATTGATTGTCCACCATCTTTAGGTCTTGTTACTTTAAATTCATTTACAGCATCAGACAGTGTACTGATTCCAGTTCAATGTGAATATTTTGCATTAGAGGGATTAGGGCAACTGCTAAATACAATTAATTTAGTAAAAAAACATTTAAATAAAGATATTCAAATAGAAGGAGCTTTGCTTACTATGTATGATGCAAGAACCAATCTTTCAAATCAAGTAGTAAAAGAAGTAAAAAAATATTTCGAAAATAAAGTGTATAAAACAGTTATACCAAGAAATGTAAGATTAAGTGAAGCTCCAAGTTATGGTATGCCTATCACAGAATATGATGCTAGATCAAAGGGAGCTAAAAGTTATACAAAATTTGCGAAAGAATTTTTAAAAAATAATGAAGAAGAAAAAAAAGCAAAACATATGATGTAAAAAATAAAAAAGGAGGAGATTAAGATGGCGAAAAAAACAGGTTTAGGAAAAGGATTAGATGCATTATTTGGTCCGGCTCCAGAAGAGGAACAAATACAAGAAAATGATTTATTAAAAACTTTAAAGATAACAGAAGTAGAACCTAATAGAGATCAACCAAGAAAAAGATTTGATCAAGAAGCTTTAGAAGAATTAGCTAGTTCAATCAAAGAATATGGATTAATTCAACCAATTGTAGTAACAAAAAAAGATGGATATTATAGTATCATTGCAGGAGAAAGAAGATGGAGAGCTTCTAAAATAGCAGGTCTAAAAGAAATTCCAGCTATTATAAGAGAAGATGATGAAAAGATAAATTCAGAAATATCCTTAATTGAAAACATGCAAAGAGAAGACTTAAATCCAGTAGAAAAAGCAATGGGGATTAAAACCTTAATTGATAATTATGGAATGTCACAAGAAGAAGTTGCTAAAAAATTAGGAAAAGGTAGAAGTACAATTGCAAATTGGATCAGAGTTTTAAATTTAGAGCCACGTGTTTTAGAAATGGCAAAAGAAGGCAAAATAACAGAAGGACATTGTAAAGCACTACTTGCTATTACGGATCCAGAAAAGCAATATCAAACAGCAATTCATATGTTAGAAAGAGGACAAACAGTAAGACAAATCGAAAAAAAAGCAAAAGTAAGAGAAACAAAAGAAGAAGAAAAGAGAAAGCATGTATTATACAAAAGTATAGAAGATACTTTTCAAGGTTTTTTCGGATCAAAAGTAAGGTTAGATGCAGGGAAAAGACGTGGAAAAATTATTATAGAATATACGTCAAATGACGATTTGGAAAGAATTTTAGGATTGATTAAGTAAATAAAAGGGAAGTGTGATTGCATGGAAAGTTTAATTTATTCAATAGGAATAGAAAAAATGATACTAATATTAGTAGGAATTAATATGATTTTGATGGTCTTATTAATATATGCTTTGTTAAAAATATCAAAAACAAATAAGAGATATAAAGAGTTTATGCTAAAGTTAGGAAAAGGAAAAAATATAGAACAAGATTTAGAAAATTATATGTGTCGTGTAGAAGAGGTGGAAAAGAAAAATATACAATTGACAACATTCGTAAAGAAAGTTGATACAGATTTTAGAAATTGTATTCAAAAAATTGGAATGGTTCGCTATAATGCTTTTAAAGATACAGGAAGCGATTTAAGTTTTACACTTGCTTTGTTAGATAAAAAGAATGACGGAGTTGTTTTAAATGGCATTTATTCAAGAGAAATGTCTAATATTTATGCTAAACCAGTAGAAAATGGTAAATCAAGTTATACACTTTCTGTAGAAGAGCAACAAGCAATCCAAAAAGCAATCGAATCATAGTAACTTATAAGTAAAGAAAAAAGAAAAAAATAAAGAATTACTATTGACAAATTTCTTTTAAAATGCTAATATAAATACTGTCGCTAGACATTTGGAGAGGTGGTCGAGTTGGTTTATGGCACCAGTCTTGAAAATTGGCGTGCGTTTATAGCGTACCGTGGGTTCGAATCCCACCCTCTCCGCCAAAATAAATCAAGTTAGATATTAACAAGTTATTAGATATCTAACTTTTCTTTATAAAATGGAGATGTACCCAAGTGGTGAAGGGGACTGTTTGCTAAACAGTTAGGTCGGCAATACCGGCGCGGAGGTTCGAACCCTCTCATCTCCGCCAAAAAAAGTACAAAGTTTAAAAGACTTTGTACTTTTTTTATAAA
>CANRKZ010000014.1 GCA_947631335.1 uncultured Clostridia bacterium | reverse complement strand
AATAAATATCAGAAAAAATAAAAAAATGCTTGCATTTATACCAAAAATTGGGTATAATAATAAAGTAAACAAAAAAAAAGAGACACAAAGAGTGGGGTTAAACCCCACTCTTCTTAAATCTAATAAAAGGAGGGATAACTTGGCAAATATTGAAGAAAGAGTAGAAAACTTATTAAAAGAAAAAATTCAAACAATGGGCTATGACTTATATGATGTAGAATATAGCAAAGAAGGAAAAAACTATTTTTTGAGAATATTTATTGATAAACAAGAAGGAATCAATTTAGAGGATTGTGAAAAAGTAAATGATGAAATTAATGATCTTTTAGATAAAGCAGATTATATACAAGAATCATACTTTTTAGAAGTATCTTCACCAGGAATCGAGAGAATTCTTAGAAAAGATAAACATCTAGAACAGAATATTGGAAAAGAAATAAAGATTCGATTATTTAAAAAAGATGAAAAAGGAAATAAAGAATATCAAGGAATTTTAAAAACATTTGACGAAAATACGATTCAATTACAGGAAGAAATTTATATTGAACGAAAAAATATTGCACAAGTAAAAACAGTTTATAATTGGTAAAGGGAGGAATAAAAAATGAAAGAACAAGCAATTGACAACAAAGAGTTAATTTTAGCGTTAGAAGAGCTAGAAAAAGAAAAAGGAATAAAAAAAGAATATTTATTAGAATCAATTGAGACAGCATTAGTAACAGCTTATAAAAGAAATTTCGACTCATTAGAAAATGTAAGAGTAGAAATGGATCATCAAACAGGAGCAACTCATGTTTATGCCATTAAAGAAGTAATAAAAAAAGCAAATAATGAAGATACAGAAATTAGTTTAAAAGAAGCACAAAAAATAAATTCAGATTTAAAAGAAGGGGATACTATAGAAGTAGAAATTGTACCAAGAGATTTTGGTAGAATTGCAGCACAAACAGCCAAACAAGTTATTATTCAAAAATTAAGAGAAGCAGAAAGAGAAATTATATTTAATGAATTTAATGATAGAAAAGGAGAAATTGTTTCTGGACTAATTCAAAAAGCAGACCATAATATTGTGGTAATGGATTTAGGAAGATTAGAAGGTGTTATGCCATCAAAAGAGCAAATTCCAACAGAAGATTACAAAGTGAATGATAAAATAAAAGGATATGTTTTAGATGTAGAAAAAGGGGCAAAAGGAGCTCCACAAGTGATTGTATCTAGAAGCCATCCGGATTTTGTAAGGAAATTATTAGAATTTGAGATACCAGAAATTTATGAAGGTGTTATTGAGATAAAAAGTGTTTCAAGAGATCCAGGATATAGGAGTAAAGTAGCAGTGTATTCACCAGATCCTAATATTGATCCAGTTGGTTCTTGTGTAGGACAAAAAGGTGTTAGAATTCAAAATGTAATTAATGAATTAAATGGTGAGAAAATAGATGTAATCGAGTGGAATGAAGATCCTTCCATTTATATTGCATCCGCACTTCTTCCAGCACAAATCTTAGCAGTAGATATTAAACAAGAAGAAAAATTTGCACAAGTTATTGTACCAGATAATCAATTATCCTTGGCAATTGGAAAATCAGGACAGAATGCAAGATTAGCAGCAAGACTTACAAATTGGAAAATCGATATTAAATCAGAAACACAATTTAGAGAAATGATAATGAATGTACAAAATAGCGAAGAAGAAACAGAATAAAAGTTAAGAAGGAACATACAATAAAGGAGGACAAAATAAATGAAAAAACAACCAGTAAGAACCTGTATGGGATGTAATGAAAGAAAAGAAAAGAAACAATTAATTAGGATTGTTAAAAATAAAAAAAATGAGATTAGCATAGATAAAACTGGAAAACTTGAAGGAAGAGGGGCATATTTATGTGACAATATAGAATGTTTTGAAAAATTAAGAAAATCAAAACGATTAGAAAAAGTATTTGATACAAAAATATCAGATGAAATTTATGAAAATTTAAGAGGTGTTATTCTTGATCAATGAAAAAATATTAGGATTAATTGGTTTATCTGCAAAAGCAAGGAAGATAAGCTTTGGTTCAGATAGCGTGGAGAATCGGAATTAAAAATAAAAAAGTAAAATTAATTATTGTAGCAGAAAACGCTTCAGAAAGAACAAAAGATAAATTTGTAAGATTAAGTAATCAATATATAGTACCGATTGTGATAATAGGACAGATAGAACAATTAAGTAAAGCAATTGGAAAATCAAACAAGGCAATATTAGGGGTTGAAGACATAAATTTTGCTAGAGAAATTCAAAAAATAAATAATGGGGGTGATATTATTGGGTAAGATAAAGATATATGATATAGCAAAAAAACTAAACTTAACCAGTAAAGAAATATTAGAAGTAGCAAAAAAGCTAAATATTGATGCAAAAAGCCATTTGAGTAATGTGGAAGAGAAAGAAGCAAAAAGGATTGAAAAAGAAGTAAGAAAAAAAGAATTAAAAAAACAAGGAAAAGGAAATAGTAATAAGGAAAAAATGGAAGCAAAAAAAGAAGAAAAGGCACCTGTTATTATAAGAAGAGAAGTTATCATTGCACAGGAAGAGGAAAAAGTGAAAAAGAAGGAAGTCGTAAAAAAAGAAGAAAAGAAAAATAATATAGGATTTATAGAAAGAAAACAAAATAAAGATTATAATATTGTTTATCGAAACAAGCCAAATAGACCAATGACAGTAAGTGAATTATTTGGACTAAAAAAAGAAGAATCTGCGAAAAAAGAAGAAAAACAATCAAATGAAAATATAACAAATGTAAAAAATACTACTTTACCTGAAAACACACCCAAAAAAGTAGAAAAAGAAGAAAAAGATGTAAGGGAAAATAAAATTCAAAAAGAAAAAAGAGATAATCGATTCAATAGAAATAACAATAATAATAGAAACAATAATAGATTTAATAACAATAATAGTAAATTTAACAACAAGAATACTACTAATAATAAATTTAATTATAATAGAAACAATAGTCATGATCGATTTGGAAATAATAGGCCATTAGATGAAAAGGGTATCGAAAAAAATATTAAAAATATTATGGCTGTTGAAACAATAGAAAAGGAAAGTGTTAGAGAATATAATAGAGGGTTTGATAAACAAAAAAATAATAATCGATTTGATGAAAATAAAACAAAGAAATCTAAGACAAGAAAAAATAATGGAGGAAACGATTTTGATCAAGGAAAATTAAAAAGTCTAAAACAAGCTAATCGTTTATCTAACATGTTTGATGAACAAGATGGTGGAATGCTGGATTATTATGATTTAACAACAGAACGTGGAAGAAGAGGAAAGAAAAGAAAAAATCAAAATCAAGAAGAAAGAACAAAACAAAAAATCTTTAAACTAACTGAAATTGATATTCCAGAAACAATCATGGTAAAAGATCTAGCAGCAGAAATGAAAAAGACAACAGCAGAAGTAATAAAAAAATTATTAGGATATGGAATCATGGCAACAATTAATCAAGAAATCGACTTCGATACAGCTTATTTAATTGCCCAAGAATTTGGAATAACAGCAAGTAAAAAAGAACAAGTAACAGAAGAAGATATCTTATTTGATGATTCAGAAGATAAGGAAGAAGAATTAGAAGCAAGACCACCAGTTATTGTAGTTATGGGACACGTAGACCATGGAAAGACTTCACTGTTAGATGCTGTTAGAAAAACAAATGTAATTGAAGGAGAAGCAGGAGGAATTACACAAGCAATTGGTGCCTATAAAGTAAAAGTAAACGATAGAGAGATTACTTTCTTAGATACACCAGGACATGAAGCTTTTACAGCTATGCGTGCAAGAGGGGCACAAATTACGGATATTGCAATTCTAGTAGTGGCTGCTAATGATGGTGTAAAACCACAAACAATTGAAGCAATTAATCATGCAAAATCGGCTGGAATACCTATTATAGTTGCTATCAATAAAATTGATTTACCAGATGCTAATATTGAAAAAGTAAAACAAGAATTAATGACATATGAATTAGTTCCAGAAGAATGGGGAGGAGATACCATTTATGTTCCAATATCAGCTAAAAAAGGTGAAAATATTGATCAACTATTAGAAATGGTATTATTAGAAGCGGATGTTTTAGAATTAAAAGCAAATCCACACAAACAAGCAAAAGGTGCTGTCATTGAAGCAAGATTAGATAAAGCAAAAGGTGCAATTGCAACCATGCTTATACAAAGAGGAACTTTAGATGTGGGAGATACGATTGTAGTTGGTTCTTCGATTGGTAGAATTAGAGCTATGAAGGATGATAGAGGAAAATCAGTAAAATCAGCTGGCCCATCAACACCAGTAGAAATCATGGGATTAACAGAAGTACCACAAGCAGGAGATACTTTCTACGAGGTAAAGAACGAGAAAATGGCAAAACACTTAATTGAAAGAAGAAAACGTCAAGCAAGAGAAAAAGCAATTAATAATAGTACGAAAATAACATTAGATAATTTATTTAGTCAAATGGAACAAGGAAACTTAAAAGTATTAAATTTAATTGTAAAAGCAGATGTACAAGGGTCAGTAGAAGCTGTAAAACAAGCACTAGAAAAATTAGAAAATGAAGAAGTGAAAGTAAAAGTAATCCATAGTGCAACAGGAGCTGTTAATCAATCAGATGTAACACTTGCTAAAGTATCAAATGCTATTATTATTGCTTTCAATGTAAGACCAGATAATATGGCAAAAGAAATGGCTGAAAAAGATGAAGTTGAAATTAAACAATATTCAATTATTTATCAAGCAATTGAAGATGTAGAGGCTGCTATGAAGGGAATGTTAGAACCGAAATATGAAGAAAAAGTAATTGGAAATGCAGAAATAAGACAAATATTTAAAATATCAAATGTAGGAACTGTTGCAGGATGTTATGTGCTTTCTGGAAAAGTAGAAAGAAATGCAGGTGTTAGGGTAATCCGTGAAAATGTAGTAATACATGATGGACACTTAGCAACATTAAAAAGATTTAAAGATGAAGTAAAAGAAGTAGGAAAAGGATTTGAATGCGGAATTCAGATCGAAAATTACAATGATATAAAAGAAGGAGATGTAATTGAAGTATATATTATGGAAGAAATAGCTCGTTAACAAGTAATAAAATCTATATGTTTCAAAATAGAAAAAGACGTTATCATTGATAAAACAAAATTACGAATGGTCAATAAAAATTCTGTTTCAGAATATATTTTTAAAATAGGAGGTAAAATAGATGCCAGAAAATCAAAATCGTTTAGGACGTATTGAAGAAGAATATAGAAGAGAAATAAGTGAAATTATTAGTTATCAACTAAAAAATCCCAATGTAACAGGACTAGTAAGTGTAACAAAAGTAAAAGTTACAAATGATTTAAAATATGCAAGAGTATATGTAAGTATTTTAAACTCAAAAAATTTAAAAGATACTTTAGTAGCTCTAAAAAAATCATCTGGATTTATTAGGAGTGAACTAGCAAGAAGAGTAAATTTAAGAAATACTCCTGAAATTATATTTGAATTAGATGATTCATTAGAATATGGGGCAAGAATTGATAGTATTTTAAAAGAAATAATACCAAAAAAAGAAGAGGAGAAATAAATATGACATTAGACGAAATTTTAAAGGAAATAAAAGTAGCTAAAAAAATTGTAATATTAACACATGAATCACCAGATGGAGATGCAATAGGAAGTAGTTTGGCCATGAAATTAGTACTAAAAAAACTAGAAAAAGATGCCGACGTTATTATTCCTGAATATTCTAGACTATTTAACTTTTTGCCGGGTATTGATCAAATAAAAAAAGAATCAGATATTAAAAATTATGACTTAGCAATTTCTCTTGATTGTGCAGATTTAAAAAGATTGGCACAAAAAGAATATTTTGAAAATGCGAAGAGAACAATTGTAATTGATCACCATGGAAGCAACCATATGTATGGAGATTTAAACTATGTAAATCCAGTTTCACCTGCCTGCTGTGAAATTCTCGTAGGAGTGTTTGAATATTTTCAAATGGATATTACAAAAGAAATTGGGATTTGCCTTATGACAGGAATTATTACAGACACAGGTGGGTTTAGACATATTGGAATTACACCAGAAACTTTTGAATTTACAGCAGAACTTATTCGTAAAGGCGTTAACATACCAGATATTTATAAAAAAACATTGCGTACTAAGACAAAGGCAAACTTCTTATTAACAAAAAAAGTAATGGATCGAATGGAAATTTTAGAAGATGGAAAAGTAACTTTTACATATATTACAATGCGAGATGAAGAGGAAGTTGGAGCAGAGCCAGGAGATCATGAAGGTTTAGTAGATATTGGTAGAGATATTGAAGGAGTGGAAGTTTCTATCTTCATTAGACAAAATAAAGAAGAAAATGGATATAAAGTATCTTTGCGTTCTGGAAATCATGTCAATGTATCAGATGTTTGTTTAATGTTTGGAGGTGGAGGACACCAGAGAGCAGCAGGAGGGTTTATACAAGGAACTGTAGAACAGGTAAAGGAGAGAATTTTAAAGGAAGTAAGAAAAGCTTTATAAATGGAGAATTGTTATGGATGGAATATTGATTATAAATAAGCAAAAAGGCTGTACATCACATGATATTGTATATCAAGTAAAAAAGATATGTAAGGAAAAAGTAGGACATACAGGGACCTTAGATCCAATGGCAACAGGAGTGTTGCCATTGCTCATTGGAAAAGGAACTTTATGTTCAAAATATTTAATCAATCATGACAAAACTTATCGAGTAGAATTACAATTAGGAATAAAAACAGATACTTTAGATGAAGAAGGAAAAATTTTAGAAGAGAGGAAAGTAACAGAGGATATCTTAAAAGAAGAGGACATAAAAAAAGTTTTAAATGGTTTTATGGGAGAACAAGAACAGATTCCACCTATGTATTCAGCAATTAAAGTAAAAGGAAAAAAGTTATATGAATATGCTAGAAAAGGTCAAAATATAGAATTATCACCAAGAAAGATAAAAATTTATAATATTAAATTGCTAGCAATTGATCCTAAGAACAAAAAAGTACAGTTTGAAGTTAGTTGTTCAAAAGGTACTTATATTAGAAGTTTGTGTCAAGATATTGCACAACGACTTAATACCATTCGGACACATGAGTGGATTAAACAGATTGCAAGTAGGACAATTTACAATTCATGACGCAATTACATTACAGGAATTAAAAAATGATATGGAAAATATGAATTCTCATCTTATAACGATAGAGCAATTGTTTCAAAAAAGTAATCACTTATACTTACAAGATAGAGAGCTGAAACTTTTCTTAAATGGAGTACAATTAAAGAAAAAACAACCAGACGGAATTTATAAAATTTATCACAAGGATGACTTTATAGGAATTGGTTGTATTCAAAATAATCTTTTAAAAAGAGATATTATTATATAGAATATTAAAAGAATCACTTTCATATATTTTTAGTAAAAGTATACGAGGAGTGATTTTTTTGTATTATGTTCAAGAGTCTGACAACCCTAATTCAATCTTAAATAGATTGAATATAGTGAGATTAAAACAAGATAAAATTATACTACCAATTCAAAAAGAAAAAATTAGTTCAAAAAAAGCTAGAAAATTAGCAGAGAAAACCAAGAAAATTTTAAAAAAAACAAATTGTCATAAATTAATTTTAAGCAAAGAAATCAAAAGACAAGAAGATTATAAAAATTATTTATATACATATTCTATAGATATAGTAGAAGGAAAATGGCTATTTGGAATACTATCTTATCAATTACTAGAATATATTATAAGCAAAAAAAATATAAAAAAAGAAGAAACTACGGTATCTATATTAGTAAATGATATTTCTGATCCTATATTGGAAAATATGAAGCAAATTATTAAAGAATATAAAAGAGTAAATGTAGTAACTCAACATTTTGAAAAATTTAAAAAGATAGAAGAACAAATTCTAAAACAAGAGGGAATTATGATAAACATAAGTAATAATAAAAAGAAGAGTATCTCAAAATCCAAAATTGTTTTGAATGTAGACTTTCCAACAGAATTAATAAATCAATATAATTTACAAGAAGATGCTATTATCATTAATTTAAGAGGAAACGTAAAAATAAATAAAAAAAGATTTAATGGAATCAATATTAACGATTATGAAATTAGCTTTAGGGATAGAGAAGACTTTGAATATGATAAGAACAACTTATATGATAAAAAAGATAGATATGAAGCAAGGATTTTTCAAAACCAACCATTTTCTTATATAGAGAAAAAACTAAAAAAGGATCAAGTAAAGATTGTAAAATTAATAGGAAATAGAACAATTATATAAATTATTAAAATTTTATTTAAAAGCTTTTCTTTTTTTAGAAAATATAATATAATGTATCTATATAATTTATCATTGGCAAGGAGGAAATAAGATGCCAAGTAATCATAGTGGAAGAAATAGTAGTAATAAAACAAGACCTCATAGGGTACAAAAAGGGAAAAGGACAACAAAAAAAGTACCAAAAATTCAAAAAGGGAAAAGACCACAAGAGGTTCAAAAAACAAAAAAAGGAAGCAAGAAAAAACAACATCCAAAATTAAGAATGGCAATTAAAATAGCATTGACTCTATTTTTGTTGTTATGCGTCATAGGAGCAGGAATTGTTGCAGGAATGTTCTTTGGATTATTTGGGGATGAATTTGAAATCACCAAAGAAGAATTACAAATAGGAGCATCGAATTCAGTTGTAGTAGATGTGAATGGTGATGTTGTTGCTAATTTAAGTGGTGATGAAAAAAGAAAAGTAATAACACTAGAAGAAATGGCAGACTACTTACCAAAAGCTTATGTTGCAATTGAAGACGAAAGATTTTATAAACATAATGGGGTAGATTTTAAAAGAACAACAGGAGCTATTTTACATACTATTACAGGAAATAGCTCATATGGTGGTAGTACAATCACACAACAATTAGTAAAAAATATAACAAAGGATGATGAAGCAAAAGGATTAGCAGGTATCTTGAGAAAAGTAAAAGAATGGGCAAAAGCGTATCAAGTAGAAAGAATGATATCGAAAGACCAAATTTTAGAGTTATATTTAAATATTTTATATGTAGGTGGAGAAGGTAACTTGCATGGTGTGGAATTAGGGGCACAATATTATTTTAATAAAAGTGCAAAAGATTTGAGCTTAGCAGAATGCGCATTTTTAGCAGGAATTAACTCATCACCTAATTACTATAATCCATACAAATTATCATCTGATAGTGATACCGAAGAAAAAAGAAATGAAAGAATCAAATCAAAAATCCTAACAGTATTATCAAAAATGAAGGAATTAGGATATATAGAAAATGAAGATGATTATAATAAAGCTGTGGAAGAAGCTAATGCAGGATTAAAATTTGAAAAGGCAACGATTGCAACAGCAAGTACCTATTCTTATCATACGGACGCCGTAATAGATCAAGTCATTAATCAGGTTATGGAAGAAAAAAACATATCAGCACAATTGGCAGAAAATTATGTTTATAGCAGTGGATTAACTATTTATTCAACGGTTGATTCTACGATACAAACAAGATTAGAAGAAGAATACGCAAAAGAAAAATATATTAAAAGCGGAAAAGACAAAAAAAACGGACAGTTAGTTAATGAACATACACAATCTGGAATGGCTATTGTTGATTATAAGACTGGAAATGTAGTAGGTGTAGCAGGAGGACTAGGAGAAAAAGAAACAGCTGGCTGGAATCGAGCAACACAAATGAAAAAGCAAACAGGATCTTCTATTAAGCCAATAGCAGATGTAGCTCCAGCTTTAGAAGAAAAAGTAATTACAGCCGCAACAGTTTATATGGATGAGAAAACGGATTTTGGTGGAGGGTATAGCCCAAAAAATGATGGAAACACTTACAAAAATGCAGCAATGAATATTAGAGAATTTATTGCTTTATCTAGAAATATACCAGCTGTAAAGATTATGAAAGAATTGACTCCAAAAAAATCATTAAAATATCTTAAGGAGATGGGATTATCTTCACTAGATGATAACACAGATGAAGTATTGGCTTTAGCAATTGGAGGAATGACAAATGGAGCTAGTCCATTAGAGATGGCATCAGCTTATGGAACAATTGCAAATGATGGTGTTTATATTACGCCAACTTTCTATACAAAAGTAGTTGATACAAGTGGAAATACAGTACTTACGCCAAAACAAGAACAAAAAAGAGTCTTTTCAGAACAAACAGCTTATATTACAAAATCAATTGTACAAGAACCAGTAAATGCCTCAAATGGAACTGCTACCTATTGTAAAATTCCAGGAATGGATGTAGCTGCTAAAACAGGAACAACTGATAATAGTTATGATAGATGGTTATGTGGATTTACACCATATTATGCAGCAGCAACTTGGTTTGGTTATGATGAAAACGAAGAAGTAAAAGGATTCTCACAAAATCCAGCAGGTCAAATATGGGATGCTATTATGACAGATATCCATAAAAATTTAGAAAAGAAATCATTTACAAGACCGAGTGGTATTGTAGAGCAGACCGTATGTAGAACAACTGGATGTTTAGCTACGACAGGATGTACAGATACTTATAAAGAAATATTTAGCTCAAATAATCTACCAGAAAAATGTCAGGGACATGGAAGCCAAACCTTATGTACTGAGTCAGGAAAAATAGCAAATAAGTATTGTCCAAGTACAAAAGTAAATAATTATGGAGCGGTTTTACCAAAAGAACAATTAAAACTTTGGACATCATTAAATGGTAGATCAAGTACGGCAGGAACAAAAGTAGAAGAAACATGTGATATTCATAAAAAGCCAGAAGAAGCGCCAAAACAACCAGAAAAACCAAAAAATAATACATCGAATACAACCAATAATACCAATACAGGAGGAAGTACAAATACAGGAGAAAATACGAATACAGGAGAAAATACGAATACAGGAGGAGAAACAGGAGGAACAGAAAATCCAGAAACAGACACATGATGAAAAGATAAAAATGGAATAAATATTAAAATTGCCAAATGGTTTTCCATTTTGGCAATTTTAATAAAAGAAGGGAGAATTATGGATTTATATTTAAACAACACGCTAACAAAAAAGAAAGAAAAATTTATACCCATTAATCAAGAAGAGGTAACAATCTATTCTTGTGGACCAACTGTCTATAAAGATGCCACGATAGGAAATATGAGAACGAATATATTTCAAGATGTTTTAAGAAGAGTATTACGTTATAATGGATATAAAATTAAGCATGTGATGAATATAACAGATGTTGGACATCTAGTATCAGATGGAGACGAGGGAGAAGATAAGATGCTAAAATCAGCAAGAGAAGAGCATAAAACACCATTAGAAATAGCAAAACACTATACGGATTTGTTTTTTCAAGATTTAGCACAGTTAAATATAGAAACACCTGAAATTGTATGCAAAGCCACTGAACATATAGAAGAAATGTTAGAATATGTAAGAAAACTAATTAAAAAAGGATATGCCTATGAAACTTCAACTGCTATTTACTTTGATATATCCAAATTAGATGAATATCCCGTTCTTTCTCATTTGAATCTAGAAGAACAAAAAGCAGGAGCAAGAGTCAATGTGGATTTAGAAAAGAAAAATCCTTACGATTTTGCTGTATGGATTAAAGCACCGGAAAATCACTTAATGAAATGGGACAGTGAATTTGGACCAAGTTATCCAGGATGGCATATTGAATGCTCAGCAATGAGTAAAAAATATTTAGGAGAACAATTTGATATTCATACAGGTGGAATTGATTTAATTCCGACACATCATGAAAATGAAATAGCGCAAAGCAAAGGATATTGTGGAAAAATTCCTGCTAAATTCTGGATGCATGGAGAATACTTATTAATTGATGGCGGTAAAATGTCAAAGAGTTTAGGAAACGTATACTTAATTAAAGATATAGTAGAAAAGGGATATGATCCAATAGTATATAAATTATTTAGCTATTCTTGCCATTATCGAAACAAATTAAATTTTACTTGGGAAGGAATGGAAGCAGCATCTAAATCTTTACAAAGATTAAAAAAAGGTTATCAAAGACATTTAAAAGGAACAGACGAAATAGAGGAAAGTCAAGTAGAAGAATATGAAAAAAAATTTCATCAAGCAATCAATGATGATTTAAATATGCCAATTGCTATGGGTGTGGTTTGGCAAGTTGTAAGATTAGAAAAAAAATCACCAAAATTAGCAGAATTATTATTAAAATTTGACAATGTATTAGGTTTAAAAATACAAGAAGAAACAACTAAATTACAAGAATCCATACCAGATGAAGTGATACAACTAATTGAACAAAGACAAGAAGCTAGAAAATGTAAAGACTGGAAAAAAGCAGATGAATTAAGAGGGTTGATAAATGAAAAGGGATATGATATAAAAGATACAAAGCAAGGAATTGAAATAAAAAAGAGATAGGAGGAATCAGCATGGCGATTTTATTACCAGGAGGAGCAGGATATATAGGAAGTCATACAGCCGTAGAATTATTAAATGCTGAAAAAGAAATTATTATTCTTGATGATTTTTCCAATAGTAAACCAATAATACTAGATAAAATTAAACAAATAACAGGAAAAGATTTTAAATTTTATGAAATGAATTACTTAGATAGACAAAAACTAGAAAAAGTATTTGAAGAAAATAAGATTGATGCAGTGTTAAATTTTGCAGGATATAAAGCAGTAGGAGAATCCGTTCAAAAACCATTAGAATATTATACCAATAATATATCAGGATGTTTAGTATTATTAGAAACCATGAAAAAATATGAAGTAAAAAAATTTATATTTAGCTCTTCTGCTACCGTATATGGAGAACCAGAAATGATACCTATTACAGAAAAATGTAAAACAGGAGGAACTACCAATCCATATGGTACTTCTAAATTATTTATTGAGCAAATCTTGAAGGATACTTATTATTCTGATCCCACTTGGGACATATGTATTTTGAGATATTTTAATCCAGTAGGGGCGCATGAAAGTGGATTGATTGGAGAAGAACCTCAAGGAATACCAAATAATCTAATGCCTTATATTGTAAGAGTAGCTGCTGGAATTTTAGAACAATTATCCGTTTATGGAAATGATTATGATACACCAGATGGAACAGGTGTAAGAGACTATATCCATGTAGTTGATTTAGCAAAAGGACATGTGGCAGCTTTAAAAAAATTAGATCAAGAACAAAAAGGATTATATATTTATAATCTAGGTACTGGAAATGGATATAGTGTACTAGATATGGTACAAGCCTTCGAAAGAGCAACAGGAAAAAAAGTTCCATACAAAATAGCACCAAGAAGACAAGGAGATATTGCTACTTGTTATGCAGATCCTAAAAAAGCAAAAGAAGAACTTAACTGGGTTGCAACTAAAACATTAGAGGATATGTGTAAAGATTCATGGAGATATATAATGAAAAAATGAGACACAAGAGGGACAGAGATTAAGTGTCTTATATAAAAGTAGAAAAATGTCAAATATAATAAAATAGACAATAACACGAGACACTTAATCTCTGTCCCTCTTGTGTCTTGTCTTAGTTTGTTTTAAAGGAGGAAATATGATAGATTTCAAACAAATAATAGCACAAGAAATAGCAAAAGTAACAAATTTAAGTGCAAAAGAATTAGAAAGTTATATAGAAGTACCAAAAGATAGTAAAAATGGAGATTATGCTTTTCCATGTTTTCATCTTGCAAAAACATTAAAAAAAGCACCACCAATGATAGCAAATGAAATAAAAGATAAAATGGAAATTAAGAAAGAAATAGTTGATAAGATAGAAGTTGTAGGAGGATATTTGAATTTTTACATTCAGAAAATTTTACTTACAACAGAGGTATTAAAAGAAATTGAAAAAAATAAAAATTATGGACAATCTACGATAGGAAATGGTAAAAATATAGTAATTGATTATTCTGCACCTAATATCGCTAAACCTTTTCATATAGGACATCTTCGCTCAACTGTAATTGGAGCAGCTTTATATAACATCTATCAGTATTTAGGGTATCATACAATAGGAATTAATCATTTAGGAGATTATGGTACACAATTTGGTAAATTAATTGAAGGTTATAAATTATGGGGTAAGGAATATGATATTGAAAGAGACCCTATTGATGAATTAACTAAAATCTATATTCGAATTAATCAGTTATGTAAAGAAGATGAAAAAGTATTAGAAGCTTGTAGAAATAATTTTAAAAAATTAGAAGATGGAGATCCTTATTGTAATAAGTTATGGAAAAAATTTAGAGAATTAAGTTTAAAGGAATTTCAGAAAGTATATGACTTATTAGGAAGCAAATTTGATTCTTGGAATGGAGAGGCTTTTTTTGCAGATAAAATGCAAGAAGTAATAGATACTTTAGAAAATTCAGGAAAATTAATAGAGTCACAGGGAGCAAAAATAATTAATTTAGAAGAAAAAGGAATTGAAACTCCTTGTATTATTGTAAAATCCAATGGATCTACAACTTATGCAACAAGAGATTTAGCTGCCATTTTGTATCGAGCAAGAACTTATGATTTTGATAAAACCTTATATGTAACATCTTATGAACAAGTATTACATTTTAAACAAGTATTTGAAGTAGCTAAACTGCTAGGAATGGATCCAAAATATACAGATGGCTTAGAACATGTATCTTTTGGAATGGTATTATTGCCAATCGGGAAAATGTCTACAAGAGAAGGAAATGTTATAAAATTAGAAGACTTGTTAAAAGAGTCGATTGAAAGGGCAAAAGAAATTATTGAACAAAAAAATCCAGATTTAGAGAACAAACAAGATGTTGCCAAGAAAGTTGGTGTAGGTGCTATTATTTTTAATGATTTAGCCAATAGCAGAGTCAAAGATGAAGTATTTGATTGGGACATGATTTTAAATTTCCAAGGAGAAACAGGTCCTTATATTCAATATACCTATGTGAGAACTAAGAGTATATTAGAAAAAGTAGAAAAATTACCAAAATTTGAAGAAATAAATTTAGAAAAATTATTAGATGAATATTCACAAATTATCATAAAATTATTATATAATTTTGAAGAAATATTAATTCAAGTAACTAAGAAAGAAGAACCATCTATTCTTTCGAGATATTTAATAGATTTAGCAAAGGCCTTTAGTAGTTTTTATAACGAAAATAAAATAATAGCACAAGAAAAAGAAGTACAAGATGCAAGATTATTTTTAACTTATGCTGTAGGAAAAGTTTTAAAAATAGGCGCTAACTTGTTAGGAATTCAAATGCCAACAAAAATGTAATAATAAAACGAAAAATAAAGATAGCAAAGAAGGAGTAAAGCCAAAATGATCGATATTCACACACATATATTGCCGAATATAGATGATGGTGCAAAAAGTATAGAAGAAACATTTAATTTAATAAAAGAAGCAGAAAAGGTAGGATTTGAAGCAATTGTTTCAACCTCACATTACAAAGAAGGATATTATGAGACGGATACACCAGAACGAGAAGTTTGGGTAAGTGCCATTTATGAAAATTTACAGGCAAAACATATAAATGTAATGTTGTATTTAGGAAATGAAATATTTCTTTCTGAAAATATAATAAGATTTTTAGAAGAAGGAAAAGCATCTACGATAAATGATACTAGTTATGTATTATTTGAATTACCATTAGAAGAAGAACCAGATAATTTGTATGATAAAATTTATGAAATGCAACAAAATAAAATCGTTCCTATACTAGCTCATCCAGAAAGATATTGTTATATCCAAAAAGAACCAGAATTAGTTTATGATTTAATCCAAAAAGGAGTACTTATGCAAGCTGATTTTGGAAGTATAATAGGTCAGTATGGGAAAAAACCACAAATTATCGTAAAAAAACTTCTCGAAAATAATATGATTCATATACTTAGTTCCAATGTGCATAAACAAAATACAATTTATCCTAAAATACCAGAAATTCTTATAGAATTAGAGGAATTAATTGGAGAGGAAAAAATAGAAAAACTAACTACAACAAATCCGAAATTAGTTTTAAATAACAAAAGAATAAAGATTGAAGAACCACATAGAATAGAATTAACTTTTCAAGAAAAGATTGAAATGTTAAAAGGTGATTCTTTTCATAGAATCATAAAAAAGTTTCTTAAAAGTAAAAAAGAAATAGAAACGTAAAAAATATTAAAAACAAAAAACGTTTTCTAAATTTCTAAAAAGGAGTAAAATTAATTATGAGAAAATATTTTGGAACCGATGGGATTAGAAGAATTGCCAATACAGAATTGACACCAGAATTAGTATACAAAGTAGCAAAAGCAGGAGCTTATGTCTTATCAAAACATACCGATCATACACCTACTATATTAATTGGAAGAGATACACGCATTTCAGGTACTTTAATTGAGAGTGCTATGGTAGCAGGTTTTTTAAGTTATGGTGCAAATGTCAAATTATTAGGAGTTATACCAACACCAGCAGTTGCCTATTTAACTAGAAAATTAAAAGCCGATGCTAGTGTTGTAATTTCTGCTTCTCACAATACATATGAATTTAATGGAATTAAATATTTTAGTAACAAAGGAATGAAAATTCCAGATACCTTAGAAGAAGAAATAGAAGAGATTATGGAATCTGGAAAGTTAGAAGAATTGACAGCTGTTAATGATAAAATAGGAACTTCAGAATATGCTCTTGATTTAATAGAGGAATATGTATACTTTTTTAGAAAAAATTTTGATGATGAAATTGCCAAATACAATAGAGATGATTTTATAGTAGGATTGGACACTGCAAATGGAGCAACTTCAGTTGTTGCAGAAAAAGTATTCAAGGCATTAGGAATTCAATATAAAATTATTCATAATCATCCAGATGGAATCAATATAAATGATAATTGTGGTTCTACACATTTGGAAAGTTTAAAAAGATTTGTTGTTGAAAACAAATTAAGTTTAGGCCTTGCTTATGATGGTGATGGAGATAGATGTTTAGCTGTTGACGAAAAAGGAAATGAGATGGATGGAGATAAAATATTAGCGATCTTATCACAAAATTTAAAAGAAAAGGGAAAACTAAATAAAGATACAATAGTAGCTACTGTTATGAGTAATTTGGGATTGAATAAATATGCTAGAGATAACGGATTAGAACTATTACAAACAAAAGTAGGAGATCGATATGTTCTAGAAGAAATGTTAAAAGAAGGGTTTAATTTAGGAGGAGAACAATCAGGTCACATAATATTATTAGATTATAATCCAACTGGTGATGGAATCTTAACTTCTTTGATGTTAATTAGAGCTATACTAGAGGATGGAAAAAAAGCATCAGAATTAGGAGAAAGAATAAAATTATATCCACAGATTTTAATTAATGCTAAAGTAAATGCCGATAAAAAATATGACTATGATAAGAATGCAGATATTAAAAAAGCAATTGAAAAATTAGAAAAAGAATTTGCAGGAAATGGAAGGGTCTTAATTAGACCTTCTGGTACAGAACCTTTAGTAAGAGTAATGATCGAAGGAGAAGATCAGATTTACATTACCAAAAAAGCAAGAGAAATAGCAGACTTAATTGAAGAAAAACTAAAATAAAGTTTGTGAATAAAAAAATTTTGTAGCAAATATGTAATGAAAATGTAACCAAAAAGTAATATTAATATATTGATAAAAAAAATAATTAATGATAAAATAAAGAAAAAACAAAAGAAAAATTGGAGGAATAATTATGTTTTTATTTGATATATCAAATCCACTTACACTATTATTAATGTTAGCAGCAACTGTGTTATTAATATTCTTATCACAAGAAATTAAAAAGAGTTATATTGGAGCTATTACATTATTTTCATATTTAATTATATTAATTATACATGTAGCACAAATAGCAACTTTACCAGAAGAATATAGATATCTGTTAACAACGCTATCAAGATGTATTGTAATCGACTTTATCTTTGTATTTATCACATTCTTTTCTTATTTGTGGGTGGATGATATGGAAGCAAAGATTAAAGGCAAAAAAAGCATAGACAATAGTTTAGATTGGTTTTGGAAAAAAGTTTAATCAATTCATATGAAAAAATCGGTTTTTGAATACCGATTTTTTTCTTGTCTTAGGAATACTTAGGAAGAGAATGGAATATATATAATATAAGAAACTTAGGACAAGGAGAGAGACATGTTTAATATTACAATATTAAAAATGAAAGATATTCTTAAAGGATTAATTGGAACCATGATTGTTATATTTATTGTAATGGTAGTTACAAAAAGTTTTCAGAAAGATACGAAAGAGGAGGAAAATTTGATAAGGAAAGCAAAAAATAAAATAGTATCTTTATCAGAAAATAGTATGTTACAATGCATCGATCAAGTAATTCCAACTATGCCAAATATAAATGGAGAATATAAAAGTATAGCCAAAGAAGATGATCAAGAAGATAGCCAAAATATATTAGAAGAAATATTGAAAACACAGATTACTCCTATAAGAGAAATAGAATCAAAAGATAAAAATGAAAGGATAGAGAATCAGGAAAATACAGAAGAAAAATTAGAAGAAAAGGAAGAACTCCAAAAAGCACAAATAGGCTTAGAAACACAAGTTATTACGAAAAATCCAATTAGTGAAAAGAGTAATGTGCAATATGGAAATGTAAAAATTAAAAATGAAACAAGTTATACCTTGTCAGAAGATATATTAAAGCCAGATATAACAATTGAAAATAAAAATATAGTATTATTTCATACCCATACTTGTGAGAGTTATACATCTAGTGAAAAATATCCTTACACGCCTACAGGAAGTTTTCGAACAACGGATCTAAATTTTACAGTAGCAAGAGTTGGAACTGAGTTAGAAGAACAATTAAAACAATATAATTATCATGTAATTCATAACACTGATTATCATGATTATCCAGCTTATAATGGTTCTTATACTCGTTCACTTTCAACAGTAGAAAATATATTAAAGACAAATCCAGCAGATATTATTATAGATTTACATAGAGATGCTATAGGCAGTAGAAGTGATTATGCACCAACTGTAAAAATTGGTGACATAGATGAGGCAGCACAAATTATGTTTGTGATTGGAACCAATGAAGGGGGACTTTGGCATCCTAATTGGAATCAGAATTTAAAATTTGCAATTAAAATACAAGAGAAGGCAGAAGAAATGTATCCAGGGTTATTTAAGCCAATTATGCTGACAAAATCTAGATATAATCAACATACAGGAAAATATGCAAGCATCATAGAAGTTGGAGCAACAGGAAATACCTTAGAACAATGTTTAAATAGTATGAAATACTTAGCTAAGGTTATGGATGAAGTGCTAAAATAAAAAACAAATGGACAGAGTTATTAAATTGTTTCAGTATCAATTACTCTCCAATTTATATACTATTTACCATATATATACATGTTATAAAATTAAAAAAAATATTGCATAAAGGTAAATAATGATATATAATTAAATAAAATAGAAATTTGTAGAAAAAAGTTGCGAATTTTTATTAAATAAAATATGAAGGAGAGATGATATATGCGAGTTAAAAAAGTATATATAAAAATGTTAGTAACAATGTTTGCATTAGCAATGATATGTATATTACCTACGGCGAATGTACATGCTACAACTTTAACAGATAAGGTGAAAATGTCATATGATGTACACGTGCAAAACGAAGGTTGGATTAACAATACAGAAGGAGGAAAAATAGCAGGAACTCAAGGAAAAGCATTAAGGATGGAAGCAATGGTTATAAGAGCAGAAGGATTACCAGAAGGAGCAAAACTAACATATGATGCACATATACAAGATATAGGATGGGTAAACGGAATAGAAAATGGACAAACAGTGGGAACTCAAGGAAAAGAAAAAAGATTAGAAGCATTTAAAATAAATTTAACAGGAACGGAAGAATACACAGTAATATATAGAGTACATGTAGAAAAATATGGATGGATGAAATGGGTTGAAAATGGTGAAGTTGCAGGAACACAAGGAGAAAGTCTAAGAATAGAAGCAATCCAAATATTATTAATAAAGAAAGAAAGTAATTCAGCTGAGTTAGAGGAAGCAAGAGCACAAGTGGCAGATTTAACAAAAAAATTAGCAGATAAAGAAGCACAAACAAATGATGAATTAGCAAAAAAAGATGAACAAATAAAAGAAATGCAAGAAAAATTAAGTAAAGCACAAGAACAGTTAGCAAAAAAAGATAGTATAATAGAACAAAAAGAAAAAGCATTAACAGATAAACAAACAGAGATGGAAAATGCAATAGCAGAAAAAGAGCAAGAATTAGCAGAAAAACAAAAAATTATAGAAAATGCAACAGCAGAAAAAGAAGCTGCGATACAAGAAGCAATAAAAGATTTAAACAACAAGCTAAAAGCAAGTGAAGAAGCACTACAAAAAGAAACACAAAGAGCAGAAGTAGCAGAAAAAGCACATGAAGAATATTTAACAAAAAGAATATCAGAATTAAAGAAAAAAGCAGAAGAAGAATTTTTAGCAGAAGAAGTAAGAGGGCAATATGAAAGTACAGACTTAAGACAATTAGGAGTAGATATAAATATGACTACAGGAACAAATGAACAAAAAGAAAATCAAATAAAACATATAGAAGACCAAATGTTTAAAATACTAAAAAAATTAATTGCTAATAAGGATGAAAAAATAAAAAAATATGTAGAATATAAATTAGAAAATCTAAAGAAAGAAGTACAAGAAAAATATTTATCAGAAGAAGAAAAAGATAAATATGAAGATTCATCGTTAAGAAACTTAGGAGTAGCTATTAATGTAACAGCATCTACTACTGAAGCAAAAGAAGAACAAATTAAATTGATTGAAGATCGTATTAATAAAATGCAATTAAAACAACAATAAAAAAGTAATATAAGGCCTATATATTTAATATTTATTAATTAAACTATAATCGTGTTACAATACTTGATTATGTTTGACAATGAATATTAATATATAGGCATAAATTTTTTCTTATTTTTATTGAAATCTAAAAAAAATTTATATATAATGTAGCTATAAAATTCAAAGGAAAAGAGATGAAAAGTTATGGCAGAAATTAGTTTAAATTTAAAAAACTGTGGAATCACACAAAAAAACATTATGGAGTATAAAGAACAGGTAGAAAATCTACATAAAGATTTGCATAGAAGAGCAAATGATGAGAAAGACTTTGTTCGGATGGTTAGAGCTTCCATCTAATTATGACAAAGAAGAGTTTAAAAGAATAAAAAAGGCAGCTAAAAAAATAAAAAAAGAATCAGATATTTTAGTTGTAATAGGAATTGGAGGATCTTATTTAGGAGCAAGAGCTGTAATCGAAGCTTTAACAAGCTCATTTAACAATTATTTGTCAAACAAGCAAAGAAAAAATCCGCAAATATTGTATGTAGGTAATAATTTAAGCCCTAACTATATAAATGAATTGATTGAATATATAGGAGATAAAGATTTTTCTGTTAATGTTATATCAAAATCAGGAACAACAACAGAACCTGCCATTGCCTTTCGCATTTTTCGAGAAATATTAGAGAATAAATACGGAATTGATGAAGCAAGAAGTAGAATTTATGCGACAACGGATAGACAAAAAGGGGCATTAAAAACATTAGCAGAAAAAGAAGGATATGAGCAATTTGTAGTACCTGATAATGTAGGAGGAAGATATTCTGTATTAACAGCAGTAGGATTACTTCCAATTGCTACAGCAGGGATTGATATTGATAAACTAATGGAAGGAGCAAGAATAGCACAAGCAAGATATGACGATCCAAATTTGAAATATAACGAGTGTTACCAATATGCTGTTGTAAGAAATATATTATATAAATTATATAAAAATACAGAAATATTAGTAAATTATGAACCTAAAATGCATTATTTTACAGAATGGTGGAAGCAATTATTTGGAGAAAGTGAAGGAAAAGAACAAAAAGGAATTTTTCCGGCAGGAGTAGACAATACAACTGATTTACATTCTATGGGACAATATATTCAAGAAGGTAGAAGAAACTTATTTGAAACGGTCATTTCGATAAAAAATCCAAATTTAAATATCACGATAAACCCAGACGATGATAATTTAGATGGACTAAATTATTTAGCAGGAAAAACATTAGATTATGTCAATAAAAAAGCAATGGAAGGAACTATAAAAGCACATGTATCAGGAGATGTTCCTAATATCTTAATAACAATGAATCAATTAGATGAAACGAATATGGGAGAATTAATTTACTTTTTTGAAAAGGCATGTGCTATGTCAGGAAGTATATTAGGGGTTAATCCATTTAATCAACCAGGCGTAGAAGAATATAAAAAAAATATGTTTAAACTATTAAAAAAACCAGGATATTAATAGCTTACAAAAAATCTATAGAAAAAATGTAATAAGTTAGCTGTTTGAGAAATATCTCTAACAGCTAACTTAAATGTTTAGTTTAGGACGAGCTTTTTATCATAACTATAATAAATAAAAAAGGAGAAGAGAATGATTTACACAGAAAAAATTAAAACAGGATTAAAAGATATTGGGAAAGAGAATAAAATAAAAAATAGAGCAATATTAGAAATATTAGAAAATGTAGCTTCCTATCATTCGGATGAAGTGGGGTATGGAGCTAATAACATGGAAAAAACAAAATTATCGTGGATTTTATTAGATTGGAAATTAGAAATAATAAAAAGACCGAAATGTGGACAATCTTTAAAAGTAAATACTTGGGGAAGGAATATGCAAAAATTTTTTACTTATCGAGACTATGAGATTTACGATGAAGCCAATAATTTATGTGCAATTGCAACATCAAAGTGGGCTTTAATGAATACGGAAGAAGGGAAAATAACAAGAATTACGGAAAAAATTATAAATAAATATCGTCCAGAAGAAAGGAGTGTATTTATTGAAAGAAAATTGGATAAACTAGAAGTACCAAAAGAAAGTATGTCTAGCATAAAATATAAAGTACTTCGAAAGGATATTGACTTAAACCGGTCATATGCATAATTTATATTATTTAGATTTAGCCTATGAGGCTTTACCAGAAGAGGTCTACCAAAAAAGACCATTTGATCATGTAAGAATAACCTATAAAAAAGAGATTAAATTAGGAAATACAATAACTTGTAATTATACAAAACAAAACCAAAAACATATAATAACAATAGAAAGTAAAGAAGACAAAAATAACTTACATGCAATAATTGAGATTTATTAAAAATGTAAAAAAAAATAAAAAAATGTTGAAAATTGATAAAAAGGTGTGATATAATAAATATCGTCGTTAAAAACAAGGGAGGAAATTTAAATGAAAGCAAATTTAAGAAAAACAAAAATAGTAGGAACAATAGGACCATCAAGTGAAAACAAATTAGAAGAATTGTTCAAAGAAGGATTAAATGTAACAAGAATTAATTATTCACATGGTAGTTGGGAAGAACAATCTGAAAAAACAGAAACGATTTTAAGATTAAGAGAAGAAATGGATATACCAGTGGCATTACTTTTAGATATGCAAGGACCTGAAATTAGAACAGGAATGTTAGTAACAGGTAAAAATGAAAAAATCAAATTAGAAGATGGTCAAAAATTTACTTTAGTAAATGAAGATATTATTGGAGATAAAGACAAAGTATCTGTATCTTACAAAGAATTATATAAAGATCTTAAACCAGGATCAAAAGTATTAATTGATGATGGAGCAATTGAATTAGTAGTAGATGAGATTGTAGGGAAAGATATTGTTTGTACCGTTGTTCATGGAAATGGATTAGGAAGTAGAAAAACAATGAATCTACCAGGAACAGCAGTTAGGCTTCCAGCTTTAAAACAAAAAGATATCGATGATTTAAAAACAGCATGTGAACATGGATATGATTATGTTGCAGTGTCATTTACAAGAAATAAAGATGATATTGACCAAGTAAGAAAAGTATTAGACGAAAATGGTGGTAAAGACATTAAAATTATAACAAAAGTAGAAAATGTTGAAGGGTTAGAAAACATGGAAGAAATCGTTCAAAATGCTGACGTTCAAATGATTGCACGTGGAGATATGGCGACAGAAACAGATTTTACAGAACCACCAGTTATGCAAAAGAAGTTTATCAAGCTATGCAATAAGGCAAGTAAGCCAGCAATTACAGCAACACAAATGTTAGAATCTATGACATTTAACCCATTACCAACTAGAGCAGAAGCAAGTGATGTAGCAAATGCTATTTATGATAGAACAAGTGCTGTCATGTTATCTGGTGAATGTGCTATGGGTAAATATCCTGTTGAATGTGTAAAAACAATGGTAAAAATAGCAAACAGAGTAGAACCAGAAATTGATTATTGGAAACGTTTTAGAAATAATGATAATTTTGAATTAAATAATTTAGAAATGAAAATTGCATATTCAACCTGTGTTATGGCAATGAATATGGAAGCAGATGCTATTATATGTTATACACATACAGGTGACTCTGCAAGAAGAATAGCAGGTTTGGGTGCTGGATGTCCAATCCTAGCAATAACAGATAATAAAAGAACATTTAATCAACTAGCAATTGCATGGAATGTAACACCAATTTATGTAGAAAGGAAAGCTTCCATCGATGAAGTAGTGGAATCTGGAATTGAAAAATTAAAAACAAAAGGAATTCTAGAAAAAGGAGATATGGTTGTTGTTGCAGGTGGTGCAAAATGGTTAGCAAGTGCAGAAGATAGTAAAGTTATTGGTGGAATAGCAAAAATATAGTATAAAATAAAATTAGGATAATTTTGTATAACAAGAGATTGATAAATTTTATCAATCTCTTGTTATTTTAGATTAATATGTGATATACTATAACTATCAAAATTAAGAAAGGAGAAAGGGCGATGGCGAAATACAACTCATCACCCATTCATTAAAATGTCAAAACCAATTGTAGCGATCATTCGGAAAACCAAATGTAGGGAAATCAACATTTTTTAATTATTTAGTAGGAAATAGAATAGCTATTGTACAAGATACTCCGGGAGTAACACGTGATAGAATTTATGCGGAAACTAATTGGAGAGGAAGAAATTTCACTTTGATTGATACAGGTGGAATTGAACCAGAATCAGAAGATATTATTCTTTCACAAATGAGAGAACAAGCCAATTTAGCAATAACAATGGCAGATGTAATAGTATTTGTGACAGATATTAAACAAGGTATAACAGCAGCAGATCGAGAAATAGCACTTATGTTAAAAAGGTCAAAAAAACCAATCGTTTTAGTTTGTAATAAAGCAGATAACTTTGGAAAAGATAAGGAAGATGCGTATGAATTTTACAACTTAGGACTTGGAGATCCTTATCCTATATCAGCAACAAATGCTTTAGGAATTGGTGATGTGTTAGATAAAATATATGAAAACTTTCCAGAAAAAATGGAAGAGGAAGAAGAAGAAAATATAACTAAGGTAGCAATTATTCGGAAAACCAAATGTAGGTAAATCATCTTTAATGAATAAAATTTTGGGAGAAAACAGATCAATTGTAAGTGATATAGCAGGAACGACCAGAGATGCTATCGATACAGAATTTGAAAACGAAAATGGAAAGTATGTATTGATAGATACAGCAGGAATTAGAAAAAAAAGTAAGGTAAAAGAATCTATTGAAAAGTTTAGTATCATGAGAACATTACTTGCCATTCAAAGAGCAGATGTATGTCTGATGATGGTCGATGCTACACAAGGAATAACAGATCAAGATGCTAAAATTGCAGGAGAAGCTCATGAAGCAGGAAAAGGTATCATTATTGTAGTTAATAAATGGGATGCTGTAGAAAAAGAAACAGGGACATTAGAAAGTTATAAAAAAGATATCTATCATAAATTGAAATATCTTTCTTATGCACCAATTATTTTTATATCTGCAAAAACAGGACAAAGAGTCCATAAATTATTTGATTTAATTGATTATGTAGCAGAACAAAATAGTTTAAGAATTTCAACTTCAATATTAAATCAAGTAATCAATGAGGCAATTGCAATTGTTCAACCGCCAACAGATAAAGGAAAAAGGTTAAAAATATTTTATGGAACACAGGCCTCTACTAAACCACCAACATTTATCATATTTGTTAACAATAAAGAACTTTTTCATTTTTCCTATGAAAGGTATTTAGTCAACCAGATTAGAAAAGAATTTAGTCTAGAAGGAACACCTGTAAGAATTATCGTTAGAGAAAAATCTGAAAAAGAAGGATATTTAAAAAGTCAAAGATAAAAAAGGAGGAAATAAGAGATGATAGTATATGTATTAGATGCAATTATAGCTTATTTAATAGGAAGTATTAATTTTTCAGTTATATTAAGTAAGAAAATGGCAGGATTTGATGTTCGAGAAAAGGGAAGTGGAAATGCAGGAAGTACTAATATGTTACGTTCAGTAGGAAAAAAAGCAGCAGCTTTAACACTTGTTTGTGATATTTTAAAAGGAGTGGTTTCTATTGGAATTGCTATCTTATTAGGAAAAATTATACATAACACAAATCAAGAATTATTATTACAAATAGCAGGAATTGCAGTGGTAATAGGACATACTTTTCCTATATTTTTTGGATTCAAAGGAGGAAAGGGAGTAGCTACATCACTTGGAGTTTTACTTATGAGCAATTGGCAAATAGGATTAATTTGTTTGGTATTTGCTTTAGTTTTAATGTTATTAACTAGAATGGTATCTTTAGGTTCTTGCACAGCAGCTGTATTGTTTCCAGTTTTAACATTATTTATCAATGATAATTATACTGTATTAACAGAAGGAAAAAGTGGAAATGTTTATTTTATTTATAGTTTATTATTAGCTGCCATTGTATTATTTAATCATAGAAGTAACATTAAAAGAATATTAAATGGAACAGAAAATAAAGTAGGTTCTAAAAAATAGAATAGATAAAGGAGATAAGAAATGAAACATGTTGCAATTATAGGGAGCGGAAGTTGGGGTGTAGCACTAGCAATATGCCTATCTAATAATGGAATACCGGTAAAAATTTGGTCTTATGAGGAAGAAGAAAAGCGATTGATTAATGAAGAAAAAAGATGTATGTTTTTACCAAATGTAAATATACCAGATCAAGTAAAATGTTCAACAGATTTTGAAGAAGTAATCAAAGATTCACAATTTATATTACATGTTACTCCTTCAAAATTTACTAGAAGTATTTTTCGACAATATAAAGAATATGTGGGTGATAAACCAGTTATAATCTGTTCAAAAGGATTTGAAAAAGAAAGTTTAAAGACATTAGATGAAGTAATAGAAGAAGAATTACCATCTACAAAAATTGGTGTGCTTAGTGGACCAAGTCATGCAGAAGAAGTCTCAATTGCTATTCCAACCGTATTGGTAGTGGCATCAAAACATGATGATGTTTTAACATTAATACAAAATACGTTTATGTCAGAAAAAATGAGAATCTATACATCAAAAGACGTAAAAGGAGTAGAATTAGGAGGAGCATTAAAAAATATTATTGCATTTTGTGCAGGAGTGTCAACAGGAATAGGCCTAGGAGATAATAGTTTTGCAGCACTTGTAACAAGAGGATTAGGAGAAATAGCAAGACTAGGAGTGAAATTAGGTGGAGAAAAAGACACATTTTATGGATTAAGTGGATTAGGAGACCTAATTGTAACTTGTTTAAGTGAACATAGTAGAAATAGAAAAGCTGGTAAATTAATTGGGCAAGGAAAGACACTAGAGGAAGCAAAAAAAGAAGTTGGAATGGTGATAGAAAGTATTGATAACATAGATGTAGCCTATGAATTAGGAAAGAAAAATGGAGTTTATATGCCAATTATAGAAACAGTATATAAAGTTATTTATGAAAAATTAGACCCAAAAGAAGCGGTTAAAGATTTAATGACAAGAGACAAAAAAAGTGAATAATTATGCTTTACTTTTCGAATACTAAAACAAAAGTAAAAGAAAGGAAGAAGTGGTATGGAATTTTTTGAAAAAATAGGGAAAAAGGCTTCAGAAGCATATAAAATAACAGCAGATAAAACAGGTAAGATAGCAAAAGAAACAAAATTAAAATTAAAGATAAATGAATTAAAAACACAAGTAAATGACATTTATGAGGAAATTGGAAAAAAAGTTTATGAGAAACATATCAGAGAAGAAAATATTTCTATCCAAAAAGATTTAGAAGAAGAGTGTACAAAAATTGATGTTCTTAGTGATGAAATCGATAATTTGTTAAAAGAATGTTTAGAACTAAAAGATAAAAAACAATGTCCAAAATGTTATAAAGAAATAGCAAGAGAAGATAAATTTTGTCCGAATTGTGGAGAAAAACAAACAAAAGAACCACCAAGAGAGATTGAAATTTTAAAAGATTTAGAAAATTCAAAGGTAAAAGAAGATAATAAGAAAGAGGCTGAAATTGTAAAAGAAAATTTACAAGAAAACTTAAAAAATGATAGACAAGAAAAACAAGAAGATAAGAATCAAGAAAACAACCAAGAAAAAGAAAAGAATAATTTAGAAAAAACAGTAGAGATTGAATCTGATGTTAAAGTTTCAGAAAATAGGAATAAAGAAAAATAAAATAAATAGACGGAGAGATCCGTCTATTTTGCAAAAAAAGAAAGGAATTAAAAGATGAAAATTGTTATACAAAGAGTAAAAAATGCAAAAGTGGAAGTAGAAAATCAAGTAGTAGGAAAAATAGGAAAAGGTTTTTTAGTTTTAGTGGGAGTTACACACAATGACACAAAGGAACAGGCAAGTTATTTAGCAAAAAAACTTTGTAATTTAAGAGTATTTACAGATGAAAATGATAAAATGAATTTAGGGCTAAAAGATATAGAAGGAGAATTATTAATTGTATCACAATTTACTTTGTATGCAGATTGTCTTAAGGGAAATAGACCTTCTTTTATAGAAGCAGCAAAACCAGAACAAGCAAAACAATTATATGAATATTTTTGCTGTGAATGTGAAAAAAATAATAGCAAAGTAGAAAAAGGGATTTTTGGAGCTGATATGCAAATAAGCTTAGTTAATGATGGACCGGTTACTATTATTTTAGAAAAATAATATAGCTCTTAAAAGACTATAAAAATATTAGAAAAATACTTGAAAAAAATGAATATTTAATGTAAAATCATAACATAAAACGGAAGAAAAAAGATTTTAAAAATGACAAATGCTAAAACTTTTATGAAATTATACACAAGTAATTAAAAAACAATAAAATAAAAAATAATAAGTAGTAGCAGAATTTTAAAAACCATAAAATCTTTTGTTACTACTTTTTTATATATTTAAATGCTTCATAATTGATATTAAAAAGAGGAGGAAGAAAAAATGAGAGGAAAGGAAAATAAGGGTATAACCTTAATAGCATTGGTAATTACAATAATAGTATTACTTATTTTAGCAGGAGTAGTAATTGCGACATTAACAGGAGAAAATGGAATTTTAACAAAAACAAATCAAGCAAAGAGAGAAACAACAAGAGCAACAGCAGAAGAAAAAGTAAATATAGCCGTATTAGGAAGCTATGGAAAAGATGGAAGATTAAATTATCAAGAATTACAAAATAACTTAAATGAAGTAGAAGGAATTGATAAGCAAACTATACCAAATCCAATCACAGCTGAAAGTTTCCCTTTTACTGTAACAGTAGATGGAGTAGAAGTAAAAATAACAGCAGATGGAGAAGTATCGTTACTTGGTAATTTATCTGAATGGGATAAAACAGCAGCAAAAGAAGATTGTTTTTATTGGGGAAGTAATACAAAGGGAGAAGAAGGCTATAACACAATTATAGGATATACTTCTAAAATACAAAGTTATACAAAATTAAGATTTCCAAGTAGATGTACAAAAATAGAATTTCCATATACATCTGATTATGGAGATGGCATAAGTTCACAAATATCGAGAACATTTACGAATAACATTGAAAAAGTAGAACTACCAAATACAGTAGTTTCAATAGGAGACTCTGCATTTACAAGTGTTTATAATAGTTTTCAAAATTTAAAAGAAGTTATAATTTCAGACAGTGTAACAAGTATAGGAAATAGTGCATTTTCTAACTGTACAGGATTAAGTAGTATAATAATTCCAGAAAGTGTAATAAGTATAGGGAATGATGCATTTTATAATTGTAATAATCTAAGTAGTATAACAATCGGAGACAGTGTAACAAGTATAGGAAATGGTGCATTTTCTAACTGTACAGGATTAAGTAGTATAATAATCCCAGATAGTGTGACAACGATGGGAGAATGTGCATTTTTGGGTTGGACATCGAATCAGACAATAAAATGTAGAGCAAGTGAAAAACCAGCAGGTTGGGTGAATGAATGGGATTATTATGATTATCCTTGGTCAGAAAACACACAAAGACAAGCTAAAATAGAATGGGGCTATACAGGAGAATAAATATTACAATTTTGTGACATATATTGAAAAGAAATAAAGGATAGGTTATACTAGATACAAATAAAAAGGAAAAACAAATGAAAAAGGTATAGTCTATAACATACACAAGTAATTTTAAATAATAAAACAATAAGTAGTAGCAAAAGTTAAAAATAATAGAGCCTTTTGTTACTACTTTTTTATATATTTAAATGCTTCATAATTGATATTAAAAAGAGGAGGAAGAAAAAATGAGAGGAAAGGAAAATAAGGGTATAACTTTAATAGCATTAGTAATTACAATTATAGTATTACTAATTCTAGCAGGAGTAACTATTATCACATTAACAGGGCAAAATGGAATTTTAACAAAAACAAATCAAGCAAAGAAAGAAACAACAAGAGCCACAGCAGAAGAAAAAGTAAATATAGCCGTATTAGGAAGCTATGGAAAAGATGGAAGATTAAATTATCAAGAATTACAAAATAACTTAAATGAAGTAGAAGGAATTGATAAGCAAACTATACCAAATCCAATCACAGCTGAAAGTTTCCCTTTTACTGTAACAGTAGATGGAGTAGAAGTAAAAATAACAGCAGATGGAGAAGTATCATTAGCCTTAGCTTTTAATGCAGAAGAATGGGACAAAACAGCAACACCAGAAGATTGCTTTCAATGGGGAAGTAATACAAGAGGACAAGACGGATATGATGTCATAATAGGATATACTGAAAAATTACAGTCATATAGTAAAGTAAAAATACCATCAAGATGTAAGAAAATAATATGTGACGGAACATATTATCCTAATAATTCATATAGTAATGATCAAATTGGTAGAGCATTCTTTTCAAATGTAGAAAAAGTAGAACTTCCAAATACAGTAGTAGAAATAGGTACATATGCATTTGGGAAAAGGAGTGACTCTATTACAAGTTCTTTGCAAGAAATAACAATCCCAGACAGTGTAACAAGTATAGGAGGTTCGGCTTTTTCCAGTTGTAGTAATTTAAGTAGTATAACAATTCCAGACAGTGTAACAAGTATAGGAGGTTCGGCTTTTTCTAGTTGTAGTAATTTAAGTAGTATAAGAATCCCAGACAGTGTAACAAGTATAGGAGGTTCGGCTTTTTCTGACACAGAATGGTATAATAGTCAACCAGATGGATTAGTGTATGCAGGGAAAGTAGCATATAAATATAAAGGAGAGATGCCTGAAAATACAAGTATAGAAATTAAAGAAGGAACAAAAGAAATATCAGGAAGTGCATTTTTGGATTGTACAGGATTAAATAGTGTAACAATTCCAGATAGTGTAATAAGTATAGGGGTAGATGCATTTTCTGGCACAGCATGGTATAATAGTCAACCAGAAGGAGTAGTGTATGCGGGAAAAGTAGCTTATGAATATAAAGTAACAATGTCTGAAAATACAAGTATAGAAATCAAAGAAGGAACAAAAGGAATAGCAGACAACGCATTTTTTTTCCATACAGGATTAAGTAGTATAACAATCCCAAACAGTGTAATAAGTATAGGAAAAGAAGCATTTTATAATTGTACAGGCTTAAGTAGTATAATAATCCCAAACAGTGTAACGAGTATAGGAGAATATGCATTTAGGAATTGGACAGAGGATCAGACAATAAATTGTAGAGCAAGTGGAAAACCGGAAGGATGGGATGAAAACTGGAATTATGGATGTGATGCGAATATCGTGTATGGCTATAAAGGAGAATAAATATTACAATTTTGTAACATGTATTGAAAAGAAATAAAAGATAGGTTATACTAGAAACAAATAAAAA